>JAZNMU010000083.1:0-5802 GCA_045579865.1 Acutalibacteraceae bacterium | reverse complement strand
TTCAGTTTTGAAGGTACATCAGACAGTCTACGAAAGTAGGCTGTTTTTTCTTTTTCTATTGATTTTTTATCAGTATTGTGGTAAATTATTCTTGCGACATAAATTAAATATCAAATGCGGAGAATAACTAGGTAAAAGTGCATTCTCTTATTTAACTATATCCGTAATTTGATATTTGTTTAATTTGTGTCGCAGCAAATGAGATGCATTTTTCAGTGCGTCTCTATGGCGCACTTTTTTATATTTAGGGAGGAACAAAAATGAAAACTTTTTTCAAAAAAATCTTTTTGCTTATGGCTGTCATCGTTGCGATTACAGTGGGTACAGTTATGGTTGTGTCGGCTTATTCGGAAACAGAGTACTATACCGAGGGTGACTATACTTACACTGTAGCAGATGGTGAAGCAATAATTACCGGTTACAGTGGTGAACAGGAGGATGTTGTTATTCCTGACGCTTTAGGAGGTTATCCTGTAGCAAAGATAAACAAATGGTCTTTTGAAGATAAGTCCTGTATTAAAAGATTGACAATTCCTGAAAGTGTTACCTATATAGATTTTTTAGCTTTTGAAGATTGTTCATATCTTAACTATGTTAAGTTTGAAAGTACAGATACAAAGGTTAACGATGACGCCTTCGAGGGATGTAAAAATATAAATATTATAGAACTGCCTGATGCATCGGTGTGGAGTGAATTTGGATTCATTTCTTCATATTACGATGATGTTTATAATGCCTATTCAGGTGGTGCAGATTTATATGTTAACGGAAAAAGGATCACGGAATATGTTGTTCCCGCAGGAGCAACAACTGCATTTTTCAGTTATTGTGAAAGTCTGGAAAAAATCATACTGGCCGAGAGTGTAACTGCCATCAGTTTCAATGGCTGTTCTTCTCTTAAAAGCATAACAGTTCCCGGAAATGTAAAGGAAATAGGTCATAGGGCTTTCCAAAACTGCAGAGCACTTGAAACAGTTGTATTATGCGAGGGCGTTACTTCTATAGGCTATTGTGCTTTTGAGAATTGTCGGAATATTGAAACCATTACTATTCCAAAAAGTGTAGAAACTGTTAACGACGGTGCTTTCTTTCAGTGTGATGTGGATAATATATTTTTAACGGATTTAGAAGCTTGGTGTAATGTAAAAACCAAAAATAATAAGAACTTGATTTACGGAGTGAATTATTATATTAACGGAAAGCTTCTTACGGAATTGACTGTTACCGCTAAAATCAAGGAAAGCTTTTTTGAAGGTTGTGAAAGTCTTCAAAAAATAACATTCGCAAATGATGTAAAAAAAATAGGGAACAGAAGCTTCAGGTACTGCAAAAATCTTCAAACAATTAATATACCTGCAAGCGTTGAAAGCATAGGGCGATTAGCTTTTGTCGGATGCGATATGCTTGAAAATATTACAGTTGACAAAAACAATAAATACTATTGCAGTGACGAATACGGAGTACTTTTCAATAAGGATAAAACGGAATTAGTTAAATATCCTGCCGGTATAAAAAATAAAGAATACAGAATTCCTGACGGGGTAAAAAGTATTGGATCAGGAGCTTTCCATAATTGTAATAATCTAAAAAGTATAATAATTCCGTCAAGCATAGAGGTGAGATATTCAAATGCATTTGAGAGCACGGAAAAGAATATTTTAGATATATACTATGCCGGTACGGAGAGACAGTGGAAGGAGATTTCTACTGCGTTTAACGATGGTGATGATTTGGATTATTATGATAGCTTGGATTATGCAATATATCATTATAATTACAAACCACACACTCACTCACACACCTTAAAAACAACAAAGGCAACTTGTACAAAAACAGGTACAAAAACTTTTACCTGTTCCTGTGGCGATAGTTATATAGAAATAATAGCAAAGACCTCCCACACCTATAACACTTCTACAACCAAAGCATCCCTTTCAAAGAATGGCAAAATTGAAACCAAGTGTACAGTTTGTGGTGATATCTCAAAAACAACTGCAATCTACTACCCCAAAACTATCAAGCTCTCCGCTACCACCTACACCTATAACAACAAAACTAAAACCCCTTCTGTAACAGTGAAGGACAGCAAGGGTAACACTCTTAAGAAGGATGTGGATTACACAGTAACTTACCCGAAAAAGAGAAAGTCTATCGGTAAATACACAGTAACCGTTACCTTCAAAGGCAACTACAGCGGAACGAAAAAGCTCACCTTCGAAATTGTTCCTGCTAAGGTAACCCTTTCCAAACTCACCGCAGGCTCCAAAAATCTCACCGCCACATGGAAAAACGTCAGCGGTGTCACAGGCTATGAGGTAGTATATTCTACCTCAAAGAAGTTCACCAAAAAGACAACTAAAACCGTTACTATCAAAAAGGCAAAGAGCAAGAAAACCACTATCAAAAAGCTCAAAAAAGGAAAAAAGTATTATGTTAAGGTCAGAGCCTATAAGACAGTAAGCGGTAAGAAAATCTACGGTGCATACAGCTCGGTAAAGAATGTAAAGGTTAAGTAATTTTCGGTAGGGGCGGATATTATCCGCCTCGCCTTTTTTCTGTTAGGTTGCATCGTAGGGGCGACCATCGGTCGTCCGCTGAATACACATAAATTCTGCCTCTGTCGGTAGGAACGGATATTATCCGTCAGCTTTAAAGCTCTTTCGCTCCGTTCAAGATGACCTCTCCGTCGGCTATGCCGACACCTTTCCCTCCGGGAGACCGGCACCCTTTTGTCGCTTCGCGACATTTCCCCTGATAGGGGAATTTCCTTTCAGGAGAGGCTTTTTATCGTTTCCTTTGAGGTTTGGTTTGCCTCTCCTGAAAGGAGAGGTGGCAACCGATAGGTTGACGGAGAGGTTACCATATTTATTAAAATTTATAATATATCTTGACAACAGAGCAAAGTGCAGTATAATCGTAGTGTTTATAATTTAAAAAGGAAAAACACCTATGAAAAAACACAACATTAATATGCTCACGGGAAGCCCTCTGAAAAGCGTTATCCGCTTCGCACTCCCTATTATGGCTTCCTCGATGCTTCAGTATAATTACAGCCTTGTGGACAATATAATAGTCGGCAGATATGTGTCCTCAGATGCTCTTGCCGCCGTGGGTTCTGTGGGGCCTATCGGCTCATTTATCGTTGGTGCGGCACTGGGACTTACCAGCGGATTTTCCATTCCCGTTGCTCACGCCTTCGGTGAAGGGGACAAGAAAAAGCTTTCACATTATGCGGGAGGCAGTATCAGTCTTGCCTTTATTATCGGTCTTGTTCTGGTGGTGACCTCACACATTCTCTCGGGCCCTCTCCTTCGTCTGATCGGTACACCCGAGGAAATTATCAGTCTTGCCTCGGCCTACATCAATATTCTTTACTACGGCATACCCTTTCAGATGCTCTCGAATAACTTTACAGCTATTTCACGAAGTGTGGGCGAGAGCAAAAAGCCGCTCTACTTTTTCTGTGTCAGCGTGGTGGTCAATTTCATTCTTGATCTGCTTTTCGTCAAAGAGCTTCAGTGGGGCGTGGAGGGAGCCGCTGTGGCGACCCTCATTTCACATATTGTCGCCTGTACTCTGAACGGAATTTATGTACTGCGGTTTAATCGTCACGTCAGTATCACGAGGCAAGATTTACGGATAAACAAGAGTACTGCCTGGAGGCAGATAAAGCTCGGTATTCCTGTTTCTCTGCAGTTTACCGTAACTTCTATCGGCTCTATGTGTCTGCAGAGCGTGGTAAATTCCTTCGGCACCTCTGTTATTGCAGGCTTTACTGCGGCGGGCAGGGTAGAACAGCTGACGAATATACCTATGTCGGGACTCGGTGTGGCTAATCAGACCTTTGTGGGGCAGAATTATGGGGCAAGGCAATACGAAAGGATTCTCACCTCTGTAAAGAAAATCTTTATGCTTGATGTGTGCATTTCAGTAGCGATGAGTCTACTTCTTTTCACTATCTGGGAGCCTGTGGTATCGCTCTTCCTAACAGAAGAAAATCCCGAAATTATGGCGGCGGCATCAAGATACATTCTTGCCATCGCACAGTGCTACAGTCTGGTCGCTATCCTTTTCGTAATGAGAAATACCCTGCAGGGTCTCGGTTTTACCTATGCCAATTCCGTGGCGGGTATAGGTGAGTTTTTTGGCAGACTTTCCATCGCTTTCATTCTCACTCCTGCCCTTGGCTTTGATGCTGTCTGTTATGCAGGTCCTGCGGCGTGGCTTTTGGCGGACATTCCTCTTATCATCATTTATCTTCATAAGGCACGTAAGTTCAGGAAAATCTTGTCTGAAAAAGAAAAAATATGTTAACAGTTAACAAAATGTTAATAATTAATCTCCTTTTTTGTGTTAAAATTATCGTGTAAATACACAAAAAAAGGAGATACTTTTATGACCTTACAAAGCATTATTGACAAAAAAGAAAAATATGCGCAGTTTATGGTTGACGAAATCACCCATATCTGCACCAAACTTCCTAAGCGTGACCCCGGTTCAGAGGGCGAAAAGCTCTCATGTGAATATATGGGTGAGACTATGAAAGAGCTCGGCTGCGAGAGAGTAGAAGTAGAGGGCTTTAAGGAAAATCCCGGTTCCTTCTACGGATGGATTTACTTCACCATCACCTGTTGCTTCCTCGCTCTTGCATCATATTTCTTTATGCCTGTGCTTTCACCTGTATTCATCGCAATCGGTCTTACTCTTTGCGTTCTTCAGTTCGGTCTTTACAAAAAGACTGTTGATAAAATTTTCAAGGAAAAGACAGGTCACAATGTTCACGGCTTCAAAAAGCCCACAGGCGAGGTTAAGCGCCGCATCATCTTTAACGGTCACCCTGACGCAACATGGGAATGGCCTTTCAAGTATAAGTTTACATACCTTGGATTCGACATCCATATGATAGTTTGCTTTATCGGTGCGTTCTATACTCTCGGTATTGCTATCGCAAAGCTTGCAGGCGCATTCGAAGCTAATCCTGACCTTGCCAACACACTCGGCCTTATCGGTCTTATTTTCGCGCCCTTCTGGTTCGGCCTCTACTTTATGTGGAACACCAAAAGAGTTGTTGACGGCGCAAACGATAACCTTACAGGTTGCTATATCGGTCTTGCTATTCTCAAGGCTCTCAAGGACGAAGGCATTGAACTTGAAAATACAGAAATCGGCGTTGTTTGCACCGGCTCTGAAGAAGCAGGTCTTCGCGGTGCAAAGGCTTGGGCTGAAAAGCACTGCGGTGAAATGAATGATGTTCCCACCTTCGTTTACTCCTACGATACCATTACACAGAGTGAACATCTTATGGTAAACTACCGTGACCTTAACTCCACAGTAAAGACAGACAAGGACGTAGGCGACCTTTTCATCGAAGCTTGCGAAGAACTGGGCATTCCCTGTAAGAAGGGCTTCGTTCCTCCCCTCGGCGGTGCTACAGACTCAGCAGCATTTGCTCAGGCAGGTATGCGCTCCACAGGTGTCACAGCCCTTAATCACGCACTTCCCGATTTCTATCACACAAGACTTGACACTCCCGAAGCACTTAATCCCAAGTGCCTTGCAGACTGCTTTGCCGCAAGTGTTAAGGTTCTTGAAAAGTTCGATAAAGGTGCTAAGCAGTAATTTAAGATATGAATAAAATGACCTCCTTGTATTTTGGTAATATGAACTGCCCCAATTTGTACGGACAGCACAAAAAACACCCCTATGGTGTTAAATATTAAATTTTAAGCAACATACTGACTTCGAAATTCTATCGGAGTCAGTTTTGTTTTTAGTTGAATTCTTTCGTTGTTATAAAAGTCG
>JAZNMU010000082.1:0-9827 GCA_045579865.1 Acutalibacteraceae bacterium | reverse complement strand
ATAATGGATATTCTGATTGGGCAACTACTGAAATTGATGCAAGTACAAAATCAATGTGGTACAGATTAAGCCGTCGCGAAGATGATTATTGTATCGAATGCTCTGAAGATGGTGTTACATTCAGACAAATGCGTGTATGTCATATGTGGAACGGCAACGGTACCATCCGTTTTGGTATTTATGCTTGCAGTCCTGAAGAGTCATCCTTTAAAGCAACATTTACGAATATGGAAATCACAGAATGCAAATGGCCGGCACATGATGGTCAGCAGCCGGATTATAAATAATTTAATACAATTTATCTGTCTTTCCCTGATTGAACATAAAGCACAAACAGAAAAGTCACATTTACCCTGTGGCTTTTCTGTTTTTTTATATATTATCTCTTGTCATAATTATTATAGTATGATATAATAACTTAATTATTATCGTGAGGTAGTGTTTGTTTATGATTATTTTGGGAATTGACCCGGGTTATGCTATAGTCGGTTACGGTGTTATCAGTTACCGTAATAATCATTTTTCCGTTATTGACTACGGCGCTATCACCACTGATGCCAAAACACCATTCAATAAAAGACTCGAAATTATCTACGATGAGCTGACGGCTATCATCGAAAAATATTCTCCCGAGGCTATGGCTATCGAAAAGGTTTTCTATAACAGTAATGCTAAAACCGTTATTGATGTCAGTCAGGCAAGAGGGGTAATAATGCTCGCCGCTCAGAAAAAGGGCCTTCCCGCCTATGAATACACTCCCTTACAGGTAAAGCAGAGTGTGGTCGGCTACGGCAGAGCGGAAAAAAAGCAGGTGCAGGAAATGATAAGGCGTATTCTTGGCCTTGAAAAGGTACCTAAGCCCGATGATACTGCCGATGCACTGGCTATGGCTGTCTGTCACGGACACGCCAGCGGCTCACTTATGCAGAATATGAGAATAAGAAAGGGGATTTGACCTTGTTTTACAGCTTAACAGGTAATGTGGTTTATAAGGGACTTACGGAGTTTGCCGTGGAATGTGGCGGCGTTGCTTTCCGCTGTCAGAGCTCCTTTGCCACTCTTTCCGAGGTTATACCCGGTGAAAAAATGACCGTATATACTTATCTCAATGTCCGTGAGGATGCACTCGACCTTTTCGGCTTCACTACCGAATATGAGCTCGAATGGTTTAAAATGCTCATCACAGTCAACGGTGTAGGCCCCAAGGCGGCTTTAGCCGTTCTCTCCGAGCTTTCTCCCGACAGGCTTGCTCTTTGTATATCTGCTTCCGATGTAAAGGCTATTACCAAGGCACAGGGTATCGGTCCGAAAATAGCCCAGAGAATTATCCTCGACCTAAAGGACAAGGTAAAGGGTATCACTCCTTCCTCTGACGCCTCGGCAGACATTACGGCAGTTTCTGCCACGGCTGATATGCCCAATACAAGCGAGGCTATAGCGGCTCTTACTATGCTCGGCTACAGTCAGTCCGATGCGGCAGTAGCAGTCAGTAAGCTTGACAGCACTCTCAGTGTGGAAAACCTCATCAAGGGCGCACTTAAATTATTATCTTTAGGGTGAAAATAAATGGAATTTGAAGAAAGAATCATAGCTCCTGACCTTACCTCCTTTGACAGTGAAATCGAAACGTCACTCAGACCGAAGATTCTCACTGACTACATCGGACAGGAAAAGGCGAAGGAAAACTTGGAAATATATATCAAAGCAGCCCGTGAAAGAGGGGAGAGCCTCGACCACGTCCTTCTTTACGGCCCTCCCGGTTTAGGCAAGACAACCCTCGCAGGTATCATCGCCAATGAAATGAATGTTAATTTCCGTGTTACCTCGGGCCCCGCTATCGAAAAGCCCGGTGACCTTGCGGCACTTCTGACCAATCTTAACGAGGGCGACGTGCTTTTCATCGACGAAATTCACCGTCTCAACCGAAGCGTAGAGGAGGTTCTCTATCCCGCTATGGAGGATAATGCCCTCGACATTATCATCGGCAAGGGACCCTCGGCACGCTCTATCAGACTTGACCTTCCTAAGTTCACTTTAGTAGGTGCCACCACCCGTGCAGGTCAGCTTTCCGCACCTCTTCGTGACCGTTTCGGTGTTATTCTGAGACTTGAAATGTATACCCCCGAGGAGCTTGCACAGATAGTAACACGAAGCGCAGGCATTCTCGGAATAGACATAGAAAAATACGGTGCACTTGAAATCGCCTCCCGTTCACGAGGCACACCCCGCATCGCTAACCGACTTTTAAAAAGAGCGAGAGACTTCGCACAGGTAGTCGGCAACGGCATAATTGACGAGGAAAGTGCCGACCTTGCTCTCAGTAAAATGGAAATCGACCACCTGGGTCTCGACTCAATCGACCGCCTTCTGCTTACTACTATGATTAAAAATTACAGCGGAGGTCCTGTAGGTCTTGAAACCATAGCTGCAGCCATCGGTGAAGAAGCAATAACCATTGAGGATGTTTATGAGCCATATCTGATGCAGATAGGCTTCCTCGGCAGAACACCGAGAGGCAGAGTGGCCACAGCGGCGGCTTATGAGCACTTACAGATATCAATGCCGGGACAGCAAAAGCTTTTTTAATACGGCATATTTCCGCCCTCTCTGCGTTAAACGGCTTGACAATATCCGCATATTGCCTTCGCCCTTTGCCTTGACAGGACGAAAATCTATCCGTATAAATATAAGGAGTATTAATTAACTATGAGATATACTAAAGATTGGAAAGATTATGAGCTTATCGACTGCTCATCGGGTGAACGCCTCGAAAGATGGGGCGACATTATCCTCGTAAGACCTGACCCTCAGGTTATATGGAAAACCCCGAAAACCAACCCTTTATGGAAAAAGGCAAACGCCTATTACCACCGCTCCAAATCAGGCGGCGGTGCCTGGGACGTGAGAAGTAAAATGCCTCCCTTCTGGAGCATAAATTATAAGGATCTGACCTTTAATATAAAAACTATGGGCTTCAAGCATACGGGACTTTTCCCTGAGCAGGCTGTGAACTGGGATTATACCAGAGAGATTATCCGTAAAGCAGGCAGACCTGTTAAGGTGCTTAATCTCTTTGCTTACACAGGCGGTGCTACTATTGCGCCCTTAAGTGAAAATGCACAGGTGGTTCACGTGGATGCATCCAAGGGTATGGTAGCCTGGGCTAAGGAAAATGCCGTTTCCTCAGGTGTGGCTGACGGCAGTGTCAGATGGATAGTTGACGACTGCATTAAGTTCGTTCAGCGTGAAATCCGCAGAGGAAATAAATACGACATTATTATTATGGACCCTCCCTCCTACGGCAGAGGACCCGGCGGTGAGGTGTGGAAATTAGAGGATGAGGTTTACGGCTTTGTGGAGCTGTGCAGTGAGCTTTTATATGAGGATTCACTGATGATGCTCATTAACTCCTATACCACAGGTCTTTCGTCCTCGGTTATGGAATATATTTTAGGTGCTGTCGTGAAAAAGAAATTCGGCGGCAGAATATCTTCTTCGGAAATCGGTCTTCCCGTGACGGAGACAGGTATGATTCTTCCCTGCGGTGCATCCGCTATATGGGAAAAATAAGAGGTAATTATGAAAAGCTTTATTGAATTCGACGGTGTGTCCTTCGCTTATGAGGAAGAGGAAGAAAGTCTCAGAGCGGAGAATGTCATCGAAAATATGAACCTTAAAATCGAAAAGGGTGATTTCGTCGCAGTTTTAGGTCATAACGGCTGCGGAAAGTCCACTTTAGCCAAGCTCTGTAACGCCATTTTAGTGCCTCAGCAGGGCAAGGTTTATATTGACGGTATCGACACCGCCGACGAAGACAGACTTTATGATATAAGACAGAGAGTGGGTATGGTTTTCCAGAACCCCGATAATCAGATAGTGGCTACTATCGTCGAGGATGATGTTGCTTTCGCCCCCGAAAACTTAGGTGTAGATCCTTCTGAAATAAGACGCCGAGTAGACGAAGCACTGAAAAATGTGGGTATGTACGAATTCCGCACCTTCGAGCCTCACAAGCTTTCGGGAGGACAGAAGCAGAGAGTGGCTATAGCGGGTATTATCGCTATGAAGCCTGACTGTATCGTACTTGACGAGCCTACGGCTATGCTCGACCCGAGAGGGCGCCGAGAGGTTATGGCTACGGTCAAAAGACTCAACGAGGAATACGGCATTACCGTAATTTTCATCACTCATTATATGGATGAGGCCGTAAAGGCGAACCGTGTTATAGTGATGGATAAGGGCAGAATTGTCCTTGACGGCAAGCCTAAAGAGGTATTCGTAAACATCGGCACTCTTAAGAAAATCGGCCTCGATGTACCCGAAGCCACTGAGCTTACTCACTTACTGATAGAAAAGGGCGTAAATCTGCCCGAGGATATACTTGACATTGACGAACTCTTTTCTCATATAGAGAAACTGATGGAGGATAAAAATTGAGCATTTCAATTTTAGAAACTAAAAACCTTACCCATGTTTATTCCAAGGGTACCACGTCCCAGGTTGATGCAATCAGGGATATAAGCCTTAAAATCGAAAAGGGTGAGCTTGTGGGCATCATCGGTCACACAGGCTCGGGCAAAAGCACCCTTATACAGCATTTTAACGGTCTTTTAAAGGGTGCCTCGGGCACGGTCCTTCTCGACGGTAAGGATATATGGGCGGATAAAAGTAAAATCCGTAACGTCCGCTTCCGTGTGGGTATCTGCTTCCAGTATCCCGAATATCAGCTTTTCGAGGAAACGGTTTATAAGGATATAGCCTTCGGTCCGACTAATATGAAGCTCGATGAAAAGGAGATTGACCGCAGGGTCAGAAGCGTAATCAGATTTGTAGGTCTCGATGAAAGCTATCTTGACAAATCGCCCTTCGACCTTTCAGGCGGTGAAAAGAGAAGAGTGGCTATCGCAGGCGTTATGGCTATGGAGCCCGATGTGCTTATTTTAGACGAGCCCTGCGCAGGCTTAGACCCTAAAGGAAGAGATACGGTTCTCTCACTCATCAGTGATTACAGAAAAAATACGGGAAGCACCGTTTTAGTAGTTTCCCACAGTATGGAGGACATTTCGAAAATAGCCACCAAGGTTCTCGTTATGAATGAGTCGAGGCTCGCTTATTACGACACTGTGGATGCAGTTTTCTCCCACAGTGAGGAGCTGAAAAATATGGGACTTAACATTCCCGCTATCACCTCTCTTTTCTTTAAGCTTAAAGATAAAGGATATGATGTCAATACTGACATCTACACTCTCGAAAAGGCGAAAGACGAGCTTTTATCTCTGCTGAAAGGGGGTAAGGCTGAATGATTTCCGACATCACTATAGGACAGTATTACAAAGGTGATTCCTTCGTCCATAAAATGGATCCTCGCATAAAAATCATTATCACTATCCTTTTTATCGTGATGATTTTTATGTGCAAAAACTTCCTCGCTTTATTGCTGACAGGCATTTTTCTGACAGCATCTATATTCGTTTCGAAGGTACCCTTCAGAATGTTCTTTAAGTCTCTTAAGCCTATTATCCCCATAGTTCTTTTCACGGCTGTAATCAATATTTTCTATATCGGAGGCGGTGAAGAGCTTCTTTCACTCGGCTTTGTGACTATTACCTCCAAGGGCGTGTTTACGGCACTGTTTATGGCTGTAAGAATAGTTCTGCTTATTATGTCAAGCTCCATTCTTACCTATACCACAGTACCTACGATGCTTACCGATGCTATCGAAAAGCTTCTCTCACCCCTTAAAATCTTTCACATACAGGTTCATACCCTCGCTATGATGATGACATTAGCGCTTCGCTTTATTCCCACTCTTATCGAGGAAATCGAAAGAATAATGAATGCACAGAAGGCGAGAGGTGCTGACTTTGAAAACGGCAGCTTTACCGACAGAGCCAAAGCACTCGTTCCCGTGCTTATCCCTCTTTTCGTTTCAGCTTTCAGAAGAGCATACGAGCTTGCCTTTGCCATGAACTGCCGATGCTATACAGGCGGAGAGGGAAGAACACGAATGAAGCAGATGAAGCTTAAGGCTTCGGACTTTGCATCGCTTTTCCTGTTTGTCGCAGGAACAGCAGGTGTTATACTCATAAACAAATATTTCGGTGTGGTAATTTAAAATGGAAAAAAATGTAAAACTGCTTCTTTCCTATGACGGAACTGATTATCACGGCTGGCAGATGCAGGAAAATGCTCTTACTGTTCAGGAGTGTGTCACTAAGGCGGCAGAAAAAATCTTCGCGCAGAAAATTTCCGTAAACGGTTGCAGCCGTACCGACAGCGGTGTACACGCCAATGAGTTCTGCTGTAACTTCCGCTTTGACGGAGACAGGGCAGAGGATAAAATAATACTCGGCATGAATTCACAGCTTCCCGATGATATACGTGTTTTCGGCTGTGAATATGTTGGCACTGACTTTCACGCACGCTTCGACTGTAAGGGTAAAGAATACATTTACAAGGTGTGGAACGGTAAAACAGGAAACCCTTTTATGAACAGATATTCTCTCTTTTATCCCTATGAGCTAGATGCTGACCTTCTGAACAGACAGGCCAAGGACTTTATCGGCACTCACGATTTCGCCGCTTTATGCGCCGCAGGAAGCATAGTGAAGGATACGGTGAGAACCATAAAGGACTTCTCTGTTAAAAGAGAGGGTGACCTGGTTACTTTTTCGGTTACCGGTGACGGCTTCCTTTATAATATGGTGCGTATTATGGTGGGCACTCTTCTTTATATTAATAACGGCAAGATAGAAAAAGACACTATCCCTGATATTATTCTCTCGAAGGACAGAATAAGAGCAGGAATAACAGTGAGACCCGAGGGGCTTTATCTCAATAAGGTCTTTTACTGATACAGGAGAAAATTATGAATAAGGTAAACAACAAAGTACAGAAAAAAACTCATCCTCCGAAAAGAAAAGTGAAAAAGAAAAATTTTGACAGTAAATATATTCTCGTCGGTGCTGTACTGCTTACAGCGGTAGTTATAATTTTCGCAGGAATTGCTTTCTCGTCTGACAGGCTAATTGATGACGGAAAAGTTTCCTCGGAAAACAGTGAGCTTTTATCTACTGTCAGCTCCGATGAAATGGGTTTTCCCGTAACTTTTTCAAATAACGATATAATCAGAGTCGAGTCCTTCTCTTCGAAAATTTTCGTTCTGGGTAAAAAGATACTTACCTGTGTTTCGGACAGAGGAAAGGTAAAATTTAACTATGTTTTTACTTTTTCGAAGCCTGATATGACTGTCAGCGAAAACTACGGTCTGGTTTACGACAGAGCCTCCTCCAGATATTTCATCTTTAACGAAAAAGGTGTTATCTATGAGGGCGAAACTGAAAATAAAAAGCATATCATCACTGCGAAAATCAATAACAGAGGCGATGTGGCACTGGTTACCAAGAGTGACGATTCAGCCTGCCGTGTTTCCCTTGCGGATAAAAAAGGCAAGGTGCTCTATATATGGGCATGTGCTGAGGAATACGGTGTAAGCGTGGATTTGTCTGAGGACAGCAGAGAAATTCTTTGCGGTGCCATCGGTTCCCGTGAGGGCCAGATTTACTCCAAGCTGTATCTCCTTGAGACCTATTCAGATAATGAAGCTCAGGAAATGACCGTAAATGACGGTGCCGTGGTTGATGTCAAGCTGGCGGGTAGGAAGGCGATAGCCACCTGCAATAATTCCAGAACTGTTTTCGATATCAGAAAGAGCGGTATTACCGAGGAAAAGGTTCTTTATCCGTCAAATATAAGTGCTTTTGCCTGTGATAAGAGCGGTAATACGGCTGTTGTTGCCGATAAAATAGGCTCATTCGCTACTAAGGAAATAACGGTTTACAATAAAAATAATGCAATATCTTATGTAGGTTTCACCGACGAAGAGGTCGTCGATGTTATCTGCCGAGGTAAAAAGGTTTACCTTCTTACCGATAAGGCAATATATGAATCCTTGTCTGACGGCACATTCGAGAAGGTCGGAACCAAGGAAATTTCAGGGGAAGGATTGGTGATTTGCAAAAGCAGACTTTATTATCACTCTACAGGTCATATTGACATAAATAGTTGATATTTCTATTGTTAATTTTAAGTTTTTATGATACAATAGCGAAAATTCTTCTTTCAGGAGGCATTTAATGACATACATAGTTGATATAATTATTATTGCGATATTCCTTTTAACGGTCATCGTTTCCTACAAAAAGGGCTTTTTCAAAAGTTTATTTGACCTTATAGGAACTTTGGTTTCAGTACTGGCGGCACGTATTATTTCTGCATCCTTTGCTCCTCAGGGCTTTGAGATGTTCATAAAGGAGCCTGCGAAGACAACTCTCACCAAAAGCCTCGGTACTGTGGGCACTACCGATTACGGTGCACAGGTGGAAAGTGCCATAAACTCTATTCCCGATTCCTTCAGCGGAATAATGAATCTTATCGGCATTGACAAGCAGGCAATACTCGAAAAGGTTTCCTCATCCGAGCTTGCTCAGGGTAATCTGGTTGATAATATTATGGAAAATATTGTTGCTCCCGTAGGTACTGCTATTATCCAGTTTGTGCTTTTCGTAATCCTTGCCGTGGTTCTTACCTTTGCACTTAAAATCGTAGTAAAGCTGCTCGATTTTATCATCAAAAAGATTCCCGTGGTAAAGAGTCTCAATAAGAGTCTCGGAATAGTAATCGGTATTCTCAGAGGATTACTTACCGCTGTAATTCTCTCCATGCTTATCGGTACCGTAGTAAGCTTTATCGGTAACGAAAGCATTATTGAAGCGGTAAATAATTCCGTAATAGTTTCTTCCGTACAGAATCTGATGTCGTCACTCAGCGGCGCAGTATTAAAATAATAAAAGTGAGGTAAAATAAAATGAAAGATTTATTTAAAGGCAGCTTAACCATCCCTAATTTCTTATCACTGACCAGAATTGTACTTACTCCCGTGATTGCTTATCTTTTCATTAATGATATGAAAATTGCCGCAGTTATCATTCTCGCCATTTCTGCTCTTTCAGACACTTTTGACGGACAGATAGCCAGAAAGTTCAATCAGGTAAGTGCTTTAGGTAAAATTTTAGACCCTGTTGCAGACAAAATCCAGCAGATTACTATTGCTGTTATTCTTCTTATCGAATTCCACACAGCTACCGATCCCTTTATGAAGGCTTTCGGTTATGTGTTCATCGTTTTCCTTGCCAAGGAAGCTATTATGCTCATCGGCGGACTTGTTATGCTTCTTTTCGGCATCAGACCCGGTGCGGCTGAAATTTACGGCAAGATAGCCACTCTTTGCTTCTATGTAGGTATGGTTGTTATCCTTCTTTTCGGACCCGAGGTAGGTGCATTCAGTCAGTATTTCATTCTTCCCAATATTATCACAGGTGCTATTATCGTTATCTGCGCTATAATGACTCTCGTAGCTTTCGCAAGCTATATGCCTGAAACCTTCAGACAGTTCAAGGAAAGATTCTCTAAGGAAAACAAAGCATAAAAAAGGCAAATTCTCAGGAAAGGAAAGACTGTTTCTTTGCAGTCTTATGGCATTTATAAATGAAAAAGGTTACTTGCAGCAGATGTAAAAAGCGTCCTGCAGTCATATTTATTTCGAAAATCATCGACGGCAAAACCGTTCCCGAAGGTCTTTGCCTTAACTGTGCTATGGAAATGAACATCGGACCCATCAAGCAGATGATGGAAAGCATGGGTATTACCGAGGAGGATGTGGATTCCATCAGCGAGCAGTTTTCAAGTATGTTCCCCGATACGGATGAGGAAGGCGGATTCGAAGCAGGCGGTTCACCGACTATGCCCTTTATGCAGAGCCTTTTCGG
>JAZNMU010000081.1:0-7576 GCA_045579865.1 Acutalibacteraceae bacterium | reverse complement strand
GATTAGTCCAGTTATCTCTTACCATCTGAGGACGGGGATATTCGGGAAGGGGTAAGTCACACATAGCCTCGTCAGCCCAACGTGTTTTAAGTGTCATCATAATTATTTTCTCCTCTTTTCAAGATATTACTTAAGATAAGCTGCTGAAACCCAGCCTGAATGGCCGTAGGTCATATCCGTTACATAAACCCAGCCTGATACACCGTTCTTATAGCCGATTACCTTTACGGGATAATTTTTCGGGATAAGAACTATAACATCATAGTCTGTTCCGGGACCCTTACGGAGATTAAGTCCGTTTGCAGTAATCTTAGTTTCAGCCTTACTGTATTTCTTATCGGGAGTAACTGTGTTCTTATGAACCTTGGTGGTTTCTGATTCGGGTCTGCTTTCGGAAGTATAGGAAGCACTTACCCAGCCGTAAACACCGTAGCGGTTACTTCTTACATAATAATAGCCGTTTTCCTTAGCATAAACCGTAAGATCTGCACCCTTTGAAAGGTAGAGAACTCTTTCGGAATTTTTGGAAGGAGCATTACGAAGAATTACACCCTCTGCAGTACAGTAAAGAGTAAAGGTTTTTCCGTTCATCTTTGCCGGCTTTTTAACCTCTACATTATTTATACCGTAGGGATCAGCGGTTGAAGGTTTGGTGGTTGAAGGTCTGGTTGTAGAGGGTCTGGCAGTAGTGGCAGGTACGGTAGTGGTTACGGGCTTGGTAGTGGAAGGAACAGTGGTGGAAGATGTGGTTGATTCTTCCTCTTCATCCTGTGTCACTTCTTCAGCAGTGGTTTCATCCTCAGAAACATCGCCGGCAAGAGTAGTATCCTCTTCCTCTGACACCGTGGTATCCTCTTCGGCCTCAGTGGTGTCTCCCTCAGCCTCTGTAGTATCTTCTTCGGCTTCGGTAGCATCTTCTTCAGTAGTATCGTCCTGCGAAACGGCACCTGCCTGCTGTGCTTCAGTGGTAGTGGTTTCATCGGTATTGCCCGTGGAAGGAAGGATGTTTTTCACTGCATAAACACCGCCGACTATAACACATATAACCGCAATAACAAGGAATACGGCAAGGACACCGTTTTTCTTTTTTGAGGGTTCAACGTAGATATCGTCAGAATCTATTTCTTCGTAATCCTCTTCGACAGGATTTATCACTTCATTTTCCGCCTGAGAATTTTTATATTTTTCATATTCAGGATATGTAATTTTCTCTTCGGGAACTCTGATATCCAGTTCATTCTCATCGGGCATATCAGGTGCGGGAATATATTCCGGAGCAACAAGCTCCTCATCGGGTACATCGGCTGAAACGGGATTTTCAGCAGTCTCCTCCTCTGCTTCGGCAACAACGGCTGCATCCTCCTGAGACTGTGAAGAAATATCCTCGAAATCTGTCGGTGTATATTCAGGCACCTCAGAGACATATTCGGGAATATTTTCCGTTACGGGAACCTCTTCCTCTTTACCGTCGCTTTCAAGCTCCATAGCGGGAACAGCAGGTTCTTCCTCTTCCACATCAATAGCTTTGAAAACATTCGGGGTATATTCGGGAACCGTGAATTCAGGCTCCTCTGTTTTATTTTTTTCTTCCTCACGGCTTTCACTAAGGCCTAAAATCATACCGCATTCCGGACAGAAATCAGCGCCCTTTTCAAGCTCGTTTCCGCAATAACTGCACTTCATAATATCACTCCTGTTTGTTAGTATTCTTTATAGTTATAAGTTTCCTTTTTACTCATATTTATTATGATAACATAGAATAAGAGGGATTTCAAGATGAAATTATTAAAGATATCAAAGAAAATATCCCCTCTGAAACAAAAAACAGAGGAGATATAATTCAATCAGCGTCAGTTACCGAACATTTCGTTGTATATATAATTGTAAATTCCTTCACAGCAGTTACTCATCGGAAGATAAAATTCATCCATTCTTTTACAATAGATTTCTTCAGGGACAAAATCTCTTTCGCAAATTTTTATTAATTCGTCAACCGCTTTTTCAGGCTCAGTTACAAAAGGTCCGAAAGCATCCTCAAAAGGCAAATCCAATTCTCTGTAAAGATTCATACCGGACCTGAACTGATCATAATCAGGTACAAAATAAAGAATCGGCCTGCAAAGATAAGCATAATCAAAAACAAACGAAGAAAAATCAGTTATAAACAGCTTATAATCCCCCAGATTTGCTTCAGAAACAAAATTTATCCTTTCACTATCTGCCGAGAAAAGATCTGAGACAATATCGTTGATAATCGGATGCATTTTAACATCCAGATAAATATCATATTCTTCCAGAGCCTTATGAAGTCTTTCGTCATTGAGAAACTTCTGGAAATTAATAAAATAATCTGTACTGCAGAAGCTTCCTGAACTGACCTGATAAGTGGTCGGTGTTACATTTTTGGCGAAATAACTTCTCCAGGAAGGTGCAAGAATTATTCTGTTTTTAGCCTTCGAATCACGGTTTATGTGTTCATATCTGGGCATACCGCATCTGATAAGATCCTCTTCTCTGAAAGCATACTTTTTTGTCATGTTTTCTATTTCAAAGCTTGTCGAAACAACAACCTTATCGCAACGTCCGTTTTCAGCTGAATATTTAATAGGATATGTGGCGTGAAGAACACCGTGCTGCATATACACTATTCTGAAATGCTCAATATCATAGTAATCGCTCTCTTCGCCCTCAGTAACAAAAGGTGAAATCGATTCTCTGCCGAAAAACGAAGTAATTATAATTTCAGCCGCGAGGTAAAAAAGGTTGTGCGCCTTTGAGCCGAATTCAATAAGATATTCCTTCTGCTCATCGGTAAACAAATGCTCTATCTCTTCATAAGGTCTGGAATAAACATAATATCTGTCTACACCGTCATCCTTACCGAAATCATTTATAAACTGATAATATCCGTTATCTTTTTCGACTGAATTAGAGTCAAAATAAAGCCATACCCTGTGTTTAAACCTGTACTCTATAGCTTCATTTTTCAGTTCTGCTATGCTTGTGCTTTTAACAAAAGCTGACACCTGTGATTTTTCAAAATCATATATTTCCTCTTTGGTTTTTTCAGAAATATAGATGGTGTCTTTGTTATAAGAAATAATGTATTTACCTCTGGCAAAAGAATAGAATCTGTTTTTGTGTTTGAACACAGCGGTGCCCATAAAATTAAGCGATACGCTGAAGCTTCTTCCTTCAACTATACATTTAAAAGAAAAATTCTCCGTTTTTTCAGGATCAATAAGATAATCAAATCCGTAAGCTTTATTTGTTCTTATATTCGTGCCGACATAGCCGTATTTGGATTCGAAAACATCTAATCTTTTCTCATGCTCGGTGTTTTCAATTACATACAGCTCCGGTTCGTCGTCTATATAATCATAAATAGTAGACTCTATAACGCCCCTGAGTCTGAGCTTACCGTCATTTGTCTGCTCAAACCTGACAAGACGGATACTCGCCCTGACCGTAGTTTCAATGCTGTAACCTTCAGCAACAATTCTGACCTTATCATCAGTAACATAAGCAACAGGAAAAACATTAGGCTTAAGATTAAGCCAATAATGTATATGTCTTTTTGAAATAGCAGGATTTTTTACTATTATATTTGTTTCCACCCTGGCCAGAAGCGCCTTTATTCTGTTTATCGCTTCTTCAAACTTTTCTTCACTGTAATGGAAAGGATAAAGAATTCTGCTGGTAAGTTTCCATCTCAGATCATGGAAAAATATGGCCTGATAATATCTCGGTACCTTATCTTCATACCTGGCAAAAAGGTCTTCGAAATACTTCATCGAATCCTCAAAAAGATAATAAGCATGAAAATTGGTGGCAACAGAACTGTTTTCATTATTTCTGTTATACATATATGTCGCCTGTGAACAATAGCCTATCTTAAATGTTCTTTCAAGAACCCTGTTTATATATTCCTGATCCTCCTGCCGCTTCATCTCTTCGTTAAAATAACAATTGTTTTCAAAAAGATTCTTAACGCAGATATTCATTGTTGTCTGGATAATATAAGGATTTTCCTCCAGATCATATACTCCCGTAATGGTAAGATCGGACTCAAATCTGGAATGGGGCTTCAATAAAACATCTCCCTTATAGGGCTGAATAAAATAGGTTACAAGATCGACCTGATCATAAACACTGTCAAAAAACTTAACAATGTTTTCTATGGAGTTGCTTGTGAGTTTATCGTCCGAATCAAGGAAAAGTATATATTTACCTTTCGCATTTCTGATACCCATATTCCTTGTTTTTGAAACGCCTGTATTTTCCTTATTGATATATTTTATATAAGAATATTTTTCAGCGTATTTCTCACAGATTTTATGGCTGTTATCCTTGGAACCGTCATTTATAAGGATGAGCTCTATATCTTTTTTGTCAACAGTCTGTTCCTCAATTGAATCAAGACAGTCTTCCAGATATTCTTCAGCATTATAAACCGGAACAATAACAGATACTTTATATTCAAAATCCACTTTATTTACCCAACTTTCTTAAACACAAATATATTCTCTTATTCTGTGCCTGATAAGCATTTTTCTGAAGAAATTTTTCTCCTGATAATACCCATCCATATTAGCAAACACAAAGTCAAACACAATTTTCTTTGAAACAGCGTACATTCCCTTTCTGTTAAAGCGTTTAATCACCTTTTTGAGAGCTTTTCTGTTCCTGTAAAACTGTTCAAAACTGATTTCTTTAGGTTTAAGCATTTTTTCTCTGTAGACCAGAACCTGCTGAACCATACGGATTTTTCCGGCAAGAGAATAAAGTTCAAGCAAATAGAATAGCTGTTCGAAAAAATCCATCTTCTTTATATATATATTATTGTCCACCGCAAACCGGGTTCTGACAGCATTATTCCAGATACACGCACCGAGATTTATATACTGCTCGAAGGTGAATTCTTTTTCACGTGAACAAAGAGGAAGAAATTTTTTGTTATGAATACGGGAAATGTTAAAAACAACACAGTCGGCCTCTTCTTTCAAAACCTCATCAACTGTATCAGGTGTATATACCGAATCTGCATTAGCATAAACAAAAAATTCTGTTTCAAGGTCTCTGATTACTTTGTTTGCCTTATTCAAAAAGCTTTTTTTATTATTAACGGTTATTACCTGAATTCCCTTATATTTATTCTTAAGTTCTTCTGCAAAACCGTCTATATCAGTAATCGCCACAACCTCATAAGCTTTATTATACTGTCTGTAAATGCTGTTCAGGCAACCGATTACCGGAGCCTTTTCACCTACAGCTCTGACTATGAACGTAACTGCTTTTTTCACAACTATTCCCCTTTTATTCAAAAATTATAACACAAATAGTCTCAAAATACATTATAGTAAAAAAAAGACTTTTGTCAATACTGCCAAGCGTTACAGCTGCAAAAGAATGCAGGTTACCGAATCTCTTTTCTTGACTAAACAGCATATTAGTGATATAGTATAGTCTGTTATATTGTATTTTATTTTATCACAAGGAGTTGAAGAAACAATGACGATAGAGAAGCTTAAAACTCTCGAACCTATTTTCGGCTCATGGTATGTTGATTCCAAGCTTGCTGAAGGCAGAACCTCAAAGGTTTTCAAGGTATACAAAACTGTAAACGGGGTCACTGAATTTCTTGCCCTGAAAACAGTAAAATTCCCTGCCAATGACAGAGAACTCAGCAGAGTTATCGAGTCCGGAAAATATAAAACCGTCGGCGAATATCTCGACACCATCGAATCTGTCGTAACCGACAATATGAACAGAATGCTTTCCCTTCGTACCAACAAAAACATAGTACGCTTCGATAATTTCCAGATCATCAAAGAAAGTTCCTGCTTTTATGTTGTTATGCTTATGGAGCTTCTTTACCCATTCAGCGAAAAGGTGAAGCCTGCAGAAATCACTGCAGAGCAGACGGTCAGAATAGGCTGTGACCTGTGCTGCGCTGCCGAAGGCTTCAGAAACATAGGCATAATGCACCACCAGATAAAACCTGAAAATATCTATGTTGACAGTGAGGGGAATTTTAAATTAGGCGATTTCGGTATATCAAATATTGCCGGTCGCGGCAAGGCCGAGGCGTCACCGTATATGGCTCCCGAAATATACAAAGGAGCATCTGTGGACACCTCATCGGATATTTACTCCATAGGTGTTCTGCTTTATAAACTGCTTAACAACAACCGTCTCCCCTTCCTTCCCGCTTATCCTAATCCGGTTTCTCTCAGTGACAGAGAGACTGCCTTCGAAAAGCAATTGAACGGCAAACCCTTATCGGCTCCCGTAAAAGCAGATGACGAAATGTCAAGAATCATTTTAAAGGCTCTCGCATATCAACAATCAGACAGATATTTCAGTCCCCTGCTTATGAAAACAGAGCTGGAAAGATACGGCGAGATTATCACTTCCTCTGAGAAAACTGTTTATCAGCCTGTTCCTCAGCCACCCGTCTACATTCCCGTGGCACCCGTATCTCCCGTGGCAGGCTTTCATATTGCAGACGAGGATGATGAAAAAGAAGAAGAACCGTCAATCTACCTCAAGCCTGACACTGCTGTTTCCGAAGCGGAAAAGGTAGCATTCAGACAGGCGTTCAAGGAATCGGCCGAAGATAACGACGATGAAGATGACGGTAAGGACAACAAAAAAATGTATCTGCTGGTAGCAGCAATCATAGCAGTAATCGCCCTCATAATCGGAATTATTTTTATGGGTAATCAGTCAGATCCCTCTGAAAACACCACCGCACCTACCGTAGTTCTTCCCACAGTAAGCACTACTCAGCCGTCCACCGTTCTGACCACGGTTCCGCCTACAGTGACTACCACAGAGCCTACTACTACCGAAACAACTACAGAGACTACAACTGAGACAACTACTGAAACTACTACCGAGACTACCACAGAAGCCACTACAAGTGCCACAACGGTTCCAACCACACCCGCTTACACAGACACTCCGGAGCTGGTGGTTTCAGGGTTTTCAAACGGTGATGTTTCCTCCGACGGCAGAGTTTACACAGCCATTGAGGATTATACCATCATCAGTACTCCGGAAGACGAATTCTTTGACGAAGTTATACTCGAAATATCTACACCCTTCGGCGAAAACATAACCGCACAGGGAAATGTTTATATTTACGAAATGTCCGGCTCATCAGTTATACAGAAAACAACGGCTAATTTTGAAATAACTGTCACAGAGGATGACGGAGAACCTCTTATCTGCTGTTATATTTCGGTTGATGACGGTGACTTCTATTACTCGCCCGAGTATTATCAGTATTATGTATGCCTTGAAGAAGGTGCTATTACTTCGGACAGCGCTATATCCTTACCTCTTCAGCTTCAGGTATAAAAACAATCCCGTCGGAAGCTCCCTTTGAATATATGAAGGGAGCTTCCGACGGGATATTTTTCAAAAAATCTTATTTTTTTCAAAAAAGGTATTGACTTTTCGTTTTGATGGTGATATATTATACAAGCGCTCGAGAGAGCGGATAGTTAATATGCGAGAGTGGCGGAATCGGCAGACGCGCACGTTTGAGGGGCGTGTGGGGCAGCTCGTA
>JAZNMU010000080.1:0-7774 GCA_045579865.1 Acutalibacteraceae bacterium | reverse complement strand
CTTATATGAAGCTACCATCCAGTCGATGATTCTCTGGTCGAAGTCGTCACCGCCGAGACGGTTGTTACCTGCTGTGGCAAGAACTTCCTGAACACCAAGTCGGATCGTAGCCATGTCGTTCTGTGAGCCAAGGAGTTGGGTCTAGTCATTGTCTTCCTAAGACCGCTTGGCCTCCGACTTCTTATATGAAGCTACCATCCAGTCGATGATTCTCTGGTCGAAGTCGTCACCGCCGAGACGGTTGTTACCTGCTGTGGCAAGAACTTCCTGAACACCGTCGCCCATTTCGATGATGGAAACGTCGAAGGTACCGCCGCCGAGGTCGTAAACCATAACCTTCTGGTCGGCTTCCTTGTCGATACCGTATGCAAGAGCCGCAGCTGTGGGCTCGTTAATGATTCTCTTTACTTCGAGACCTGCGGTTTTACCTGCGTCCTTTGTAGCCTGTCTCTGAGCATCGGTGAAGTATGCGGGAACAGTGATAACTGCTTCTGTAACTGTGTCGCCTAAATATGCTTCAGCATCTGCCTTAAGCTTCTGAAGAATCATAGCGGAAATTTCCTGGGGGGTGTAGTTTTTACCGTCGATGGAAACCTGATAGTTTGAGCCCATCTGACGCTTGATGGAAGAAATGGTTCTGTCGGGGTTTTTAACAGCCTGTCTTTTGGCTACCTGACCGATCATTCTTTCGCCTGTCTTTGAAAAAGCAACTACTGAGGGAGTAGTTCTTGCGCCTTCTGCGTTAGCGATAACTACGGGCTCGCCGCCTTCGATAACTGCTACGCATGAGTTTGTAGTACCTAAGTCAATACCTATAATCTTTGCCATAATATAATACCTCCGAATATAATTTACATTTTAATTTTTTATTTTATGTTAAACTGAAAAATCAGTTTGCAACCTTTACTACTGCGTGTCTTAAAACCTTGTCGCCGAGCTTGTAGCCCTTATTGAATACCTCTGCGATTGTGTTTTCACCGAGCTCGTCATCCTCTACGGACATTACTGCGTTGTGGAAAACAGGGTCAAATTCCTCGCCCTTTTCACCGAAAGCCTCGACACCTAATTTTTTGAGTATTTCCAGGAAATTTGTGTTTATCATTTCCATACCCTTTTTATAGGTTTCCGCATCTGCCTGCTGAACATTCAGTGCTCTGTCAAAGTTATCTAAAACCGGTAAAAGCTCACTCAGACAGGACACCTTAGCATCAGCATAAATGCTTTCCTTTTCCTTTACGGAACGCTTTCTGTAATTGTCGTATTCTGCGAGAGTTCTGATGTGTGCCTCTTTAGCGGCGGCAAGCTCTTTTTCGAGCTCTTCGATTTTAGCATCAGCCTCGTTTACGGGAGCTTCTTCGGTCTGTGCCTCTTCGATAACTTCCTCGTTCTTTTCGATAGTTTCTTTTGCCATAGTTTATTCCTCCAATGTATCTGTTAACATTTCACCTACGAGTGAAGTGAGATATTCTATGCTCGGTATGATTCTCGCATAGTCGAGTCTTGTGGGACCGATGACACCGATTGTTCCGCCGTCGTGACCTCCGATGGAATAGCGGGCGATAATCATACTTGAGTTTTCCAGCTGACGGTACATATTTTCCTTGCCGATAATTACGTTAAGACCGGGCTTATCGGTGGATATGGCTCTTTCGAGCTTATCCTTTTCATCGAAAAACTGCATCATTTCGTAAATGCTGTTACCGAACTCTCTGTGGTGTAAAAGATTTTGCTCACCCTCGAGTCTTATCTCAGCCTGCATAGCCTGCGCGGCGATGTCGGCGAGAACTACGAAAAGGGGACTCATTGAAAGTGCATTTGCACCGAGAGAAGCCACCAGAGTCTGTATCATAACCGTTCCTACATCCGAAACGGGTCTGCCGATGAAGCATTCGTTTACGATGTCGTAGAAGGTGTTTACCATATCACGGGTGATTTCCGTGTCGGTTTTACAGATGCCGTTTTTGATAATTCCCGAAGATGTCATCATAACTATCATTGCTATCCTCGTACCTACGGGCATGAGCTCTATATGTTTGATGGTAGCACCCTCGTCTGTAGGTGTAGTGGCTAAAGCGGCACAGCCTGTTATCTTTGCGAGCATTTCGCCTGCCTTTTCCAGGAGCTTGTCGGGTGAACCCATGAATCTTTCAAGCTCACGCTTTATTCCGAGTCTTTCCTCGTCTGAAAGCTGGTCAGTATTCATCAGGTGGTCGATGTAGTATCTGTAGCCCTTCTGAGAGGGGACACGTCCTGCTGAAGTGTGAGGCTGGTCAAGATAACCCATTTCAGCCAGCTCACTCATTTCGTTTCTGATGGTCGCTGAAGAAACGGAGATGGGAAGACACTGCATTATCAGCTTCGAGCCGATTGGTTCGCCTGTCTGAATATACTGCTCTACGATAGCGGCAAGTATCATTTCTTTACGCTTTGCAAGTTCCATTTCTTCACACTCCTTATTTTATCAGTCTTAAGTTTGTTTATCAGATTTTAGCACTCTTTGTATTTGAGTGCTAATCACTGTCACCAATATACTATCTTTGCTAAAAAAAGTCAATAGAAAAAAGCAACTTTTTTCAAAAATCTTCCAAAAAAGCTGCTTTTTTAACTTCCTTTTAAGTTGTAACAGGGTTATGTTCTGCTGTATATGAACTTTCCGCCATTCATATATGCTTTTATCTTCTCTTCCTCAACCAATGCCTGAAGGATATTTCTCAGCATAACAGAGTAGCTGACATATTTTTCTGTCCGTATTTCTAAAGAGAGTGCTTTGAGAAATGCTGTGAACATTTCATCGAAGCCGACTTCATTACATAGACCGTAAACAGTTTCTTTTAATTCTTTGAGTTTAATTATATTAAGGTCTGCAAGCTCTTTTATGTCTGTCAGAGGCTCATTGTGAGAGGGGATAAAAACCTCCGCTTCGGTTTTCTTAAGCATTTCAAGAGTTTCTATACTGCGGTTTACATCGCGGAAAAAAGGAGCCTTGAACTCTTTCCATGTCTTTTCTGAAAGTATGCTGTCAGCCACGAAGAATACTCCGTCGGCGGTTTTAACACCTATCATATCAAAGGCGTGGCCGGGCAGATTTATTATTTCCAGTCCATCGGGAAGATTATCCTCGGTGAGAGTTTCGATAACTGTCGGTTCTACCGTGAAGAAGGGGTTGCGGCTTTTATCTGTGTCAATTCCGTTATAATAAAATGAGCCTTCAAGGTCGGGCTGTGCGATAAAAGGCTTTTCCTTTTCAGTGGATAAAATCTTACATCCGTACTTTTCGTAAAAATCCTTGTTTCCGCAGATATGGTCCACGTGACAGTGAGTACATATTATTGTATCTACCGTAAGATTATTGGCTTTGAGATAATTATTAACCGCTTTTGCCATTCTTTTGTGGTCCGTACCGTCGATAAGTACTACTCTGTTTTCATCGAGCTTATATATTCCCACATTTGTAAAGGCTTCGAAATAGTAGGTATTACCCTTTATGTGCTTGACTTCAAACATAGATTATGCTCCTTGTTATTGAAAAATATATTTTTTTATGATAAAATCAGTTGATAACTTTTATGAGAAGGTGTGTTATGACAGTCGGTATTGCGGGCTCACGCTCATTGGATGTGCCAATTCCTGACAATATAATAGAAACAGATGGTGTGTCTATGATATATACAGGCGGCGCTGCAGGCATTGACAGGCGTGTCCGTGACTTTGCCGTAAAAAAAGGTGTTCAGGTGACAGAGATTCTGCCTGAGTATGACCTTTACGGAAAATATGCACCTCTTGTAAGAAATGAACTCATTGTCCGCCTGAGCGACACGGTATATGTTTTCTGGGACGGAAAAAGCCGTGGTACAGACAATGTAATAAATCTGTGTAAAGAGAAAAACAAACCCTGTAAGGTATATTTATGGAACGGAAACGGATTTTCTCCGACAGATAATTATTAACGAAAGCAGTTGCGTAAAGCCGTGACTGTTTTTTCATTATATAATAATATTATCTGAAAATCAATAAAAAATAGCCGCCTTATTGTTTTTAGTTCTCTATTGTGATAAAATAATGTAAGAAATATGTTTAAAGGAGGTAGCATTATGCCTGAAAATAAAAAACTTCCCGTTCTGCGCAGTAAGGCTATGAAACTGCCTCTTACTCCCGGTGTATATATAATGAAAAACAAAGAGGGTAAAATCATATACATCGGTAAGGCCAAAAAGCTTAAAAACCGTGTGAGTCAGTATTTCGGCTCACAGAGCGGACACAGCACCAAGGTAAGAAAAATGGTAGAGAATGTGGATGACTTTGACTATATTCTTACGGATAGCGAGTTTGAGGCTCTCGTTCTCGAGTGCAGTCTTATTAAGCAGAATATGCCGAAATATAACATTCTTCTGAAGGATGATAAGGGCTACAGCTATATAAAAATCACTAAAGGCCCGTGGGGAAAAATAAGCCCCTGCTTCCGTAAGGATGACCCTGATGCGGACTATCTCGGACCTTACACGGGTAACTATTCCGTAACTAACGCCTGTGCACGTGCGGCGGAAATTTTCCGTCTGCCTACCTGTAATAAGGTCTTTCCCCGTGATATAAAAAGCTCCCGTCCTTGTCTTAACTATTTCATTTCCCGCTGCAGCGCTCCCTGTGCGGGCAAAATAAGTCAGGCAGAATACGAGGAAAACCTGAAAAGCGCCGTGGAATTCCTGAAAAATCCGGACGCATCTGCTGTTAAAGAGCTTCGTGCAGAAATGGAAAAGGCGGCAGAAAATCTTGATTTCGAAAAGGCCGCCAAGCTCCGTGACCGCATAAAGGCTATTGAGAGAATTTCTCAGAAGCAGAAGGTCGTAGTCAATTCCGAAGGTGACGAGGATGTCTTTGCCATCGCACAGAGAGGCAATAAAGCCTGTCTGTCGGTGCTGTCCTTTGAGCAGGGTGCGCTGAAAAACAGTGAGCATTTCATTTTTGATACAAGTGAAGAACTCGCTGATGAGAGGCAGTCTCTCATTACCTCATATTATTCTCTTGACCGTAAAATCCCGCCGCTTATTATAGTGGACGGTGAGGTGAGTGACAGCGAGCTCATTGCACAGTGGCTTACGGAAAAGAGAGGTAAAAAGGTGTCTCTTCTCCTTCCGCAGAGAGGGGACAAGGTTAAACTTACACAGATGTGTCTTACCAATGCGGCACAGAAGCTCAGCGAGCATTTAGGCTTTTTCGGAGCAGATACGGCTGTTTTAGATGAACTGAAAAAAATCCTCGGCCTGAAAAAGACTCCCGAATACATCGAGGCTTATGATATATCTCATACGGCAGGCAGTGATAATGTGGCAGGTATGGTAGTATTTAAGGATGCCAGACCTTTACGCAGTGCTTATAAACGTTTTTCCATAAAAACCTTTTCGGGTCAGGATGACTATGGCTCTATGCGTGAGGTAATCAGCCGCAGACTTAACCGCTATGTGGAAAACGAAGGCAGCGGTGAAGGCTTCGGCAGACTTCCCGACCTTATTCTTCTGGACGGCGGTCAGGGACAGGTAAGTGCCGTAAAACCTGTAATCGAAGCCTTTGGGCTGGATATTCCCGTTTTCGGTATGGTGAAGGATTCGAAGCACCGCACCAGAGCCATAACCGATGAAGGACAGGAAATATCCATAAATTCGGGCAGAAGGGTGTTTACTCTTATTTCTTCCATCCAGGAGGAGGTACACCGTTTCGCCATAACCTATCATAAATCCAAGCACAGTAAAAACAGTCTTGTTTTATCTCTTACGAAAATCGAAGGAATAGGTGAAAAAAAGGCAGCGCTTCTTCTAAAACATTTTAAAACCCTTTCCGCCATAAGAACTGCAGACAGGGAGGCTCTCAGAGCCGTTAAAGGCATCAGTCAGAAGGATGCTGAGAATATTTTCGTTTATTTTAACGAGGAGCACTGAAGTTGATTTTTTTGTCGATTTGTGTTGAATTATTTCACAGTGTGTGTTATAATGTCACAAATTATTTCAAAGGAGAATTCTGATGCTTGCAGATAATCTCAGACTTTTAAGAAAAAGCTTCAAACTCACTCAGCAGGAGGTTGCCGACATTCTCGGTATTGACAGAAGTACCTATACCTTCTACGAAGCAGGTAAAAGTACCCCTTCAAAGGAAAACATTGTAAAGCTTTGCGATATATTCAATGTAACGGTAGGTTATCTTTTCGGCGTGGAAAAAAACTGCCCTGAGCTCAAGGTTGCAAACCGTTCGGACCAGGTCGATGAGAACCTTCTCGGACTGAAAGAGATTTCGAGAAATGAAAAGTTCATTCTTATGGCTTACAGAAGCCTCGACAGTGAAAACAAGGAGCAGTTTATTGATACAGTGAAGAAATTCCTCAAAGATATAAAATAATAATTTTTCTTCATATAAAAATATTGACAAAAAGGTCAATAAATTATATACTTAAAGTACTAAATATTAAGGAGGAATTACCTATGAAAAAGATTATTTCAATTTTACTCGCAGTTTTAATGATGTTCTCACTAGTTTCAGTTGCTTTCGCTACAGAAGCAGAAACTACCGAAACAACTGAAGCACCCGAAGTAACCGCTCCTGCAGACGGCGAAGAGGGTACAGAAAGCATTATTCCTGACCTCGGTGAATACAACTGGATTCTTGACCTTCCTTTCTGGACAGTAGGTCCCGCTCTCAAGTTTGCAAAAATTGCTCTTAAACTCGTAAGTGTTTACCTTAAGATTGCAAAAATCTTCGGTCTCGTAGAAAAGGATATGAGTGATTATATTATCGACATAATCACAGGTATGATCCAGGATGCTCAGAAGGGTGAGACAGAAGAAAACACCACTGCTCCTGCAGAGACTACTACTTTACCTGCAACAGCATAAAATTCTAAAATTATGAGAAAGCATCCTACGGGGTGCTTTTTTCTTCAGTCAAAAATTGTAAAACTTTTCCTGCTTTTATTAATAAATATTTAATTATATTTACCGCTGTATATAATGCTGTTATCCTATTGACAAAAGTGAAACAATGGGTTAAAATTAAATCAATAATTAATAGGAGGACTATAAAATGGAACTTTTTGAAAACCTTTATCTTCAGATTTTAAACTTAATCCTTAATCTTCTCTCAGCTTTCGGCGCTGACACCAGTGTTGTAGAAGATCTCATTAAGGATTACAACGACGCTAAAGCAGAAAAAGAACAGGCATAATTTTTGATTTGCGCCATTTTCCCCTGATGAATGTCAGGGGATTTTTTTGTTATTTTGAAAACAAAAAATTAAGTTTTTTTAATTTACTTTACAGTAAAATAATTATAATGTAAAATATTTGAGTAAGAATTATGTAAAGGAGTTTGATTATGAATAATTTTCTGGAATACATTGACAAATCCTTCGAAAATATGAAGGAAACGGAATCGCTTTACCGTTATAAGCAAAAGCTCATCGCTCAGATGACCGAAAGAGCAAATGAGCTTGTAGCTGCGGGTCTTAAGGATGATAAAATTATCTGTGCCATAATTATGGACGAATATCCTGACCTTGCAGGTAAATATAAGGAATCAATGAAGAAAAAGGCTGAAATGAGCAAAAAATCGAGAAAGAGTTCCCTTATGGCTGTAGGTACCATGGGCGGTATTTTCGGTGTTGTATGTCTTTATCTTGCCATCAGTTTTCTCACAGGTGCCTGGGGTAAGACATGGATGCTTCTTCTTGGCGGTATTTTTGCGGTGCTCGTTTTCCTTTTTGTTGCTATTGCAGGAAAGCTTACAAAAAAGAC
>JAZNMU010000079.1:0-4599 GCA_045579865.1 Acutalibacteraceae bacterium | reverse complement strand
ATTAAATTACCTCCGCCTTCTCTCCTCTTCCCACTTGACTTTCACCTCCGTTATTAATATAATCAATTCAGATTATATTCTGCGGAGGTATTTTTATGGCTGAAAAGGTAATGGTAGGTATGAGCGGGGGTGTGGACAGCGCCATTTCTGCGCTTATGCTGAAAAGAGAAGGCTATGACGTGACAGGTGTAAACTGCCGTTTCTTCTGTCACAGCGAGGAAAGTGCCTCCACAGATACCGAGGACGCCCGCGCCGTAGCCGAAAAGGTGGGTATTCCCTTTCAGGTGCTTGATTTTACCGAGGAATTCAGAAACACCGTTATCGGCAATTTTATCTCCGTTTATGAAAGCGGTGCCACTCCTAATCCCTGTATCGTATGCAATAAGCATCTGAAATTCGGCTCACTGATGGCTGAGGCAGAAAAGCAGGGCTTTAACTACATCGCCACGGGGCACTATGCACAGTGCGGTTTTGACGAAGCAAGCGGAAGATATTACCTGAAAAAAGGTGCCGATGCCGGGAAGGACCAGAGCTATGTGCTTTACTGTCTGACACAGCATCAGCTTTCACACACTCTCTTCCCACTCGGCTCAATGACTAAGGAGCAGGCAAGAGAAATCGCCCTTTCGGAAAATCTTATCAACGCAAGGAAAAAGGACAGTCAGGATATCTGCTTTATCCCTGACGGTGACTACGGCTCATTCATAGAGAGATGGCTGAGTAAAGCCTATCCTGCGGGAGATTTCGTGAACACTGAGGGCAAGATTTTAGGCACACATAAAGGTATTATCCGCTACACCGTAGGACAGAGAAGAGGTTTAGGATTAGCCCTTCCCGCACCCATGTACGTAAAAGAAAAGGATGTAAAAAATAACAGGGTCATCCTCTGCAGTAATGAGGAGCTTTTCACCCGACAGGTAGAAGCGACAGACATTAACCTCATCACCTGCGACCGTCTCGACACCCCCATCCGTGTTAAGGCGAGAACAAGGTATTCCCACAAAGAACAGTGGGCTAAGGTATGGCAGACAGATGAAAACACCCTTCACGCCGAATTTGAGGAGCCTGTCAGAGCAGTTACGGCAGGTCAGTCTCTCGTACTTTACGACGGAGATTATGTAGTCGGCGGAGGAATAATTCTGAAGTAATAAGTAAGAAGGAATAGTGAATAGGTGAATAAAAATGACCGACATTTCTGCCGGTCATTTTTTCAGTTTTTAAATTATCAGCCGAGATGTGCCTCTACATTTTTTGCGTAGTGGCCTGTATCCTGGAAGCCTGTCTGTGTACCCAGCATATCAGCACTCCATGCAGCTGCGATGTCTTCATAGGTGCCCTTAAAGATGGGAGCTCTCCAGAAGCCGTCCTTGGAGCCGAACATACACCAGTCGGATTTCCACATTTCATGGCCTGTAGCCTTATAGGTCCAGAGCATCCAGCTGTAGTTAAGCTTGTTCATAGTTTTGAAGCAGTTTTCCCAGGTAGTAGCCTTGTGGGGATAGAATTCACCCATCATAAGGGGTACGTTGGGGTGGATAGCCATAGTGAGAAGAAGGAAGAATGTGAAAATAAAGTCAGAGTTATTGTAGAAATGCACCTGGTATACCACATTTTCCCAGCCTCTCATAAATGAGTAAGGAAGTGCAAAGCCTGTCCAGATGGCTTCCATAGTGATTATATGGTCTTCGTCAACGGCACGGACTGTATCGTAAAGACGGGTATAAATCATTTCATTCTTTACTCTTCTTGTAAGCTCGCCGCACTTAACATCACACATAGGCTCGTTAAGAAGGTCATACATAGCTACTGCAGGGTTACCTGCAAATCTTGATGCGATGGCTGACCAAAGCTCGTCGGTAAGTCTGCGGTATTCTTCTCCCTGTTCGCTGTTTTCCATAAGCTGTGCGCCACCGAAGCCACGTCCGCTATGGGGAGCGTCACTCTGTGAGCCTACAGCACCGTGCATATCGAGGATAACATAAAGCTCTCTCTTTGAGCATTCCTCTACTACCCAGTCAAGACGGGAGAAATCCCATTCGCCGTTTTCATCAAGGATTTTTGTGCCCTTATCGTCATAATAGAAGTTTCTGTACCAGAAGGGAACACGAACACAGTTGAAGCCCATAGACTTGATGTTGTCAAGGTCCCACTCGGTGAACCAGTTGTCATAGAACATATTGAGAAGCTCCTGAGATTTTTCTCTGCCGAAGCGTTCCTCTAAAACGTCATAAACCATTTCACCGTCATATTTTTTACCGTGATAGGGATCGTAAACCTTTTTCTGTTCGTCAGTGAGATCAGTATAATAAACGCCGTTATATTCTGCTATCTCTTTTTCAGTCATTTCTTCGATTTTTTTAACGGTTACATCATCGGGATTGAGCCAATCCTCACGGACAAGCCAGGCACCGATATTTACGCCCTTAAGCTGAATTTCTTCACCCTTCTGATTAAAGATTTTTCTGCCCTTTACGGTGAGGAAATCCTCGTCTGTGAAGCCTGTCACTTCTTCAGGCGCTTCCGCTGTTTCACCTGCGGCAAAAGCTACGGTGCAAACAGAAAAAGCCATTAAAAGAGCAAGAAAAAGACTGAGTGTTCTCTTAAAAGTTTTCATAATAGTCTTCCTTTCAAAGGTATATTCACGGTATGCACAGACCGTTCATCTTTTTAATTATACCTTATGATTTTTAAAAGTCAATAGAGGCAGATTTCCTCCTTTTTAACTTCGTTCTTTTTCACAAAAAGCCAAGATTTCTTTTGTGCATTTTGAGGTCTGTTTTCTTTTTCCGACAGCAGAAAAAACACCGGATGACTTCCGGTAACACAAAGTAAAACAGCCTTTTTATTGGTGAAATTAGCAGAAAATAAAAGGCGATTTTTGTTGAAAGTAGAAAAACCTCATTTTGTCACATTAAAATTGAAAAATGAGTGGATTTTTCTTGCCGGATATGTTATTATTTACAAGTATGGATTATTGTATGGTTTTTCTCTTTTGACAAAACTTTACAGCTTACAAAAATCAAAGAAAAATCCGTTAAAGGAGGACAAAAGTCAATGCTTAAAAAAATCAGCACTATCCCGTTCAAGGACACCCCTGAACAGGCTGCAAAACTTGACGCAGTTATCGCTGAATGCACAGGAGACAACAGCCAGCTTATGCACGTTATGCAGGTAGCACAGGAAATTTACGGCTATCTCCCCTTTGAAGTTCAGGCGAAAATTGCAGACGGTATGAAGGTACCCCTCGAGAAGGTTTACGGCGTTGCTACATTCTACGCTCAGTTTGCTCTTTCTCCCAAGGGTGAATATGCTATCTCCGTATGCTTAGGTACTGCATGCTACGTTAAGGCTGCACAGGAAATCTTCGATGAGCTTTCCGCACAGCTCGGTATCGGTGCAGACGAATGCACAGCCGACGGAAAATTCTCACTTACAGCCTGCCGCTGTATCGGTGCCTGCGGTCTTGCTCCCGTTCTTACGGTCAATGACGACGTTTACGGTAAAATCACTGCCGCTGACGTCAAGGGCATTCTTGATAAATATATGAACTGATGAGGGAGCTTTCTCTCAATGTTCTCGATATAGCCCAGAATTCAGTCAGAGCAGAAGCCTCACTGATAAAGATAGAGCTTATCGAAAACACAAAAACAAACACCCTGGAAATTTCAGTAAGCGACAACGGTAAGGGTATGACACCCGAACAGCTTGAAAATGTCAGAGACCCCTTTTTCACCACCCGCACTACACGAAAGGTCGGAATGGGTATTCCCCTTTTCAGAATGGCGGCGGAAATGACAGGAGGCTCCTTTGACATCGAAAGCACCCTCGGAAAGGGCACAAAAACCACGGCCCGCTTCCGTACCGACCATCTTGACTTCACGCCTATAGGCGATATGTGCTCGACGGTAATTATGCTGGTGACGATGAATCTTCACATCGACTTCGTTTATGTAAGACAGATTGATGACAGAAGCTTCACTGTGGACACCGTACAGCTTAAGGAAATTTTAGGCGATGTTCCCCTTAACGAACCGAGCATCACCGCTTGGCTCAAGGACTATATCACTGAAAACACGAAACAACTTACGGAGGTGTAAATTAATGAAAACTCTTGAAGAACTTATGGCATTAAGAGATGCTGCCAAGGCTAATCTTACAGCACGTGATGATTCTACGGAAATCACCAGAGTTGTTGTTGGTATGGCTACCTGCGGTATCGCAGCAGGCGCAAGACCTGTAATGAATAAATTCGTAGAAGAAACAGCAAAACGCAACCTTACAAACGTCACAGTAGCACAGACAGGCTGTATCGGTATGTGCCAGTACGAGCCCATCGCTGAGGTTATGGTTCCCGGCAAGGAAAAGGTAACCTATGTTCAGCTTACTGAAGAAAAGGTTGCAAGAATTGTTGTTGACCATCTTGTAAACGGTAATCCCGTAGTGGAATACACCGTTGGTGCTATCGCTAAATAAGGAGGAAGTATAAATGTATCGTTCACATGTGCTCGTTTGCGGCGGTACCGGCTGTACCTCCTCAAATTCACAGAAAATCATCGACACAATGAATGCCGAGCTTAAGGCAAAGGGTCTCGAAAACGA
>JAZNMU010000078.1:0-9795 GCA_045579865.1 Acutalibacteraceae bacterium | reverse complement strand
GATTGCTTCCTTGAATACCTTCTTCATAAAGCCCTCGATGAGACCGAGGATATCTTCCATATCGATGAAGCTCATTTCCACGTCAATCTGTGTAAATTCGGGCTGACGGTCTGCACGAAGGTCCTCGTCACGGAAGCAGCGGGCGATCTGCATATAACGGTCAAAGCCTGCTACCATTGAAAGCTGCTTATAAAGCTGAGGTGACTGAGGAAGAGCATAGAAGCTGCCCTTATGAATTCGTGAGGGAACGAGGAAGTCACGGGCGCCTTCGGGAGTAGACTTAACGAGAATTGGAGTTTCGATTTCGATAAAGCCGTTATCGTCGAAATAGTCACGGATAATCTTGGTTATCTTATGACGCATAATGATGTTCTTCTGTAAATCGGGACGGCGAAGGTCAAGATAACGGTATTTGAGTCTTGTGTTTTCCGCTGTCTGACAGTTTTCCACGATTTCAAAGGGAGGAGTTTCACTCTTGCCGAGAACACGAAGGTCAGTAACGAAAATTTCGATTTCGCCTGTGGGAATGTCCATATTCTTTGAGGAACGCTCTCTTACGGTGCCTTTAGCCATAAGAACATATTCACTTCTTACGGTGAAGGCCTTGTCAAAGATTTCCTTCTGTGTGTTATCGTCGAAGGCAAGCTGTACAATACCCGTTCTGTCACGAAGGTCAACGAAGATAAGAGCGCCAAGGTCTCTCTGTCTCTGTACCCAGCCTGCAACAACTACTTCTCTGCCGCAGTCCTTTGCAGTAAAGGTGCCGCAGTAGTCTGTTCTTTTAAGTCCTGTCATAAAATCCATAGTTTCAGTCCTCCTTAAAATAAATTTCCGTTTAATATAGAATTGATGTCGATGTTACTTTCATAGCCGAGGTCCTCAAGCTCCTTAAGGCTTTCGTTTATAGAAATGCGCATAAAGATGTCCTCGAAGCCGTCAAGAGGAATTTCAGTTTCCTCACCTGTAGCCATATTCTTTAGCTTAGCCTTGCCCTCCTCGAGCTCGCTGTCACCTAAAACAACAGTATAAGCCGCACCGATTTTATTGGCAAATTTCATCTGTGCCTTAACGCTTCTGCCCACCACATCAAACTGTGCGTGAATGCCCTCGCCTCTTAAATCAGAAGCAATCTGTGCCGCCTTGACTGTGGCGTTTTCACCCATTGAGGCAAGATAGATATCGCATTTTGCCTCTTCAGGGAAGGGTGTATTCTGTGCCGCCATAAGAAGTAAAAGTCTTTCGATACCGATGGCGAAGCCGAGAGCGGGAGTGTCGGGGCCGCCCACCTCTTTAACCAGACCGTCATAACGTCCGCCGCCACAAACGGTACCCTGAGCACCTATCTGATTTGAAACGAATTCGAAAACTGTTTTGGTATAATAGTCGAGGCCTCTTACGATAGAGGGGTTAACCTTATACTGAATACCCATAGCGTCAAGATATTTCTGTACGGAAGCGAAGTGGTTTTCGCATTCGTCACAGAGATAGTCCGTAACCTTGGGAGCATCCTTTGCTATTTCGGAGCAGACGGGGCTTTTACAGTCGAGAATTCTCATAGGGTTTCTCTCGAGACGGTCAAGACAGGTACTGCAGAGCTCACCCTTTTTACTCTCGAAATAGTCGTGAAGAGCCTTATGGTAATTCTTTCTGCATTCGGGACAGCCGATAGAATTGATTTCAAGTGAAATATCCTTAACATTAAGGAAGGTGAAAATGTCGCTTACGAGAGAGATAACCTCTGCATCGGCGGCAGGTGAAGCAGTACCGATACATTCACAGCCGAACTGATGGAACTCGCGAAGTCTGCCCGCCTGAGGCTTTTCATAGCGGTAGCAAGAGGTAAGGTAGCACATCTTCATAGGCTGAGGCTCATTGAAAAGTCCGTGTTCTAAATAGGAACGGACTACGCCTGCCGTACCTTCGGGACGGAGAGTAATGCTTCTGCCACCCTTATCCTCGAAGGTGTACATTTCCTTCTGTACCACATCGGTAGTGTCACCTACGCCTCTCTGGAAAAGCTCTGTGTGCTCAAAAACAGGAACTCCTATTTCTTTATAGCCGTAATTTTTTGCTGTTTCTAAAACGGTCTGCTCTAAAAACTGCACCTTATAGCTTTCGCTCGGCAGGGTATCCTGTGTACCCTTGATTGATTTAGTTACTAATGCCATAGTATCCTCCAATTAATATATTTTTATGAAACTATTATTTTTGAAAAGAATGTTCTTCTTTCGCTGTCACATTTAAGTATTTCGAAATTACAGTTCTGTTCTCCCTCTGCATCATCATTTTTTATACAGAGCATTTTCTGAAATTGCAGAAAGACTATTTTTCTCGAATTATATACGCTTTCTTTTTCGTCACTAAGAAAAGCAAAAACTGTTTCCATAGCTTTTTCATAGTCATCGTCAAGATATGCTTCAATAAACTGATACGTTCTGAACATAAAAGCAAAGTCTTTACTTTTGACTGTAGCTTTCAGTTCTCTTTGCTCCTGTATGAGTTCCTTTATATTTTCAGTTCCTTCGCTGAAAAACAGAGAAAGTATTTTGGTATGACGTGCATGCAAAACTGTTTTTTTACTTTTTGTATAACCAATCATCTCGTCACACAAAGAAATTGCTTTTAAAAAATCGCCCTCGGAAAAATATACGGAAGACAGAAGCTTATCGTTGTAATCTTTATATAAAGGTAATTTTCTGTGCTCAGAATTATAAACGCTACGCATATCAAGCTCAAACATAGCCTTATATCCCAGACAAATCCGTCTCACGTACCAGAAAATTATATTTATAACCGTAGCAATAACAAAAGCTATCGCAAAGCTTTTTAAGTCGAAAAGAGGCCATTCGTCGTTTAAAGATAAAATAAACGCTATCAGATAAGTGCCGACAATAAATTTGATAAAAGATGAATACAAAAATGCTTGATATTCCTTTTTTGCTTTTTTTCTTCTCTTTTTTTCTTTGCTTCTTTCCTTATAACCTTTTGAGATTGGTTCAGTTGTCAACATATTTATCCTCCGTATAAACAGGCGGATAATATCCGCCCCTACCGATTAAAGGTAGGCTGTATTTGTGATTACCTCTCCGTCTGCTCCCGTTGGTCGCATCCACCTTTCCCTTCAGGAGAGGCTTTTTCGCTCACCTTAAGGTTTTTCAAGCTCTCCTGAAAGGTAATTCCCTCTGTTAGAGGGAGTGTCACGAAGTGACGAGGGTGTACCCGTTTTCGGAGAAAAAGCTGTCACGAAGTGACTGAGAGGTTTTCCTTGCGGACACAATGCATTGTGTCCCTACGATATGTGCATTTATTCGGTGGTGTATCATTTTCTGTTTCAGGAAGTCTTCCACACCCGTTTAGCGTTTAGCGTTTTGTGTTTAGCATTTAAAATGGCGGAGAATCATTTTCCTTTTACCAAAAATCTCACACGCAATTCCGAATTCCGCATTTATAAAAAGGACGGAATGCCATTTGCCCTTTCCCGAAGCGTTCCGCGCCCATTTTGCATTCTGCATTTTGCATTAAAATAAAAAACTCCATCTCCAACGCAAAAAGACTGCATTGGGGATGAAGCATAAACTCCACGGTACCACCCCGATTGAACAGACGAACTGTTCCTCTCTACGCCTTAACGCGGCAAACGGTCAGCTCGGGAATGTCTTGGCAGATTTCCTTACGTAAGATGCTTTCAGCACGGGGCACCTCTCTCTGAACGGGGTTATCTGTTACTCTTTTCCGTCATAGCTGTTATATCAGTATTAACTTAATTTTTCGGGTTGATAATATCTCGCCAGTCAAGGTCGCCTCTTTCGAGTGCCATAATAAGAGCCTCCGCTGTAGCGATGTTTGTAGCCACAGGGATGTTATGAACATCACAAAGTCTTAAAAGGTTTGCTTCGTTAGGTTCGTTAGGCTTTGCTGTAAGGGGGTCACGGAAAAGCAGGAGAAGGTCGATTTCGTTGCAGGCAATACGTGCCGCAATCTGTTCTTCGCCGCCCTGGTAACCGCAAAGAAACTTCGTAATGTCAAGTCCCGTTGCTTCGCTTACCATTTTACCGGTCGTACCTGTTGCACAAAGTGAGTGTTTGCTGAGTGTACCGCAGTATGCGATACAGAATTGGGTCATAAGTTCTTTTTTTGCGTCATGTGCAATTAAAGCAATATTCATCTACTCATCCCTTTCAAATCTTTGTCAAGGTATATACTAACAAAAAAATTGTCAAAAATCAATAGATTTGCGAAAAAACTTGTCGTTTTTTTGTAATTTTGTCTATACAGAAAAATAGATGTCGTATGATGAAAGGGCAGCGCAACCGACATCTTACTGTGAGGCAGGGATATTTTTCCGGGCGGATAATATCCACTCCTACCGTTTAAAGGTGAGTCTGATACGGATTTGACGGACGACCATTGGTCGCCCCTACGATAAACCATATTAATCGGGCGGCGTATCGCTTGCCTGTTACCGAAAATCCCCCACAATTTCTCATTACGAATTAATTACAAATCCAAAGGCACATACTCCCCTGTTATTCTTGACGCAATATTATTAAGTGAATCAAAGGAAATCTGATTTTCTTTGTAAATATTCATACCCATAGCGCCGAAGCGGATTTTTCCGTCCTCGGGTACTACGCCGATAAGCTGTACCTCGACTCCGTCGATTACCGAGTCAATATTAAGAAGTCTTCCTCTGATAACATCACGGCGGGAAACACGGTTGATAATAAGTCGCACATCGTCGATACCGAGGCTGCTTATCTTCCGTGCGGCTATACAGGCGCTTCTGACGCAGACAAGGTCGGGAGTAGAGATTACTATTGCTCTGTCAGCGGCGGCGGCAGAGAGAGTAAGTCCTCTGTCCACACCTGCGGGAGCGTCAATGAGTATGTAATTGAAATCAGTGTCGTATTTGTTGAGAAGCTTTTTCATATCCTTCTCTGTAATATCGCCGTAATCCTCGGGACAGGTGAGAACGCTTACATCACCTGCATCATAAAGGGCATCCTCACTGTCAGCACCCTTTATAACATCTCCCCAGTCGTAAACAATCTTTTCAGTAACGCCCACTAAAAGGTCGATACTTCTCAGACAGTCGCAGTCGATGAGAAGCACTCTGTTTCCCATAGCGGCGAGAGCCTTGCCGAGACCTACGGTGAGAGAGGTTTTACCTACTCCGCCCTTACCCGAAGCAATAAGAATTTTTTCTGCCATTTCAGTCTCTCCTTTCAGTTTTAACCGAGTAATGTGTTTTCGTTCTGCTGACTTTCAGCCGTATCCTTTTCTGCGAAATAATGCTCCATTATAGCTGAAGCGATAGGAGCTGTGGAGCCGCCGCTTCCCGCACCCTCGACCACGACTGCTACTGCAATTTCCGGGTCGTTATAGGGAGCAAAGGTAAGAATAAGACCGTTATAGGTTTCTATTTTTCTGCCGTTTACCGTTTTTTCGATGGTAGTGGTACCTGTCTTTGCAGCTACCTTAACGGGAACATTTCTGAAGTTTGCATAGCTTTCCGTACCGACTAAAAGCATACCCCTATGAACTAAGTTCCAATTGGCATCTGCAAAATCAGCCTGAGAAAGAATCTGCGGCTTACTTTCCATAACCGTTTCGGAAAGGTCAGCTGTTTTTACACTTTTGATGATGCTTGCCTTGTATCTTGTGCCTCTGTTAGCGATGGTGGAAACATAAGAGCACAGCTGAATGGGTGTGAACTGATTATTGCCGTGACCGATACCTGCCTGAATGGTAAGACCGGGAGTCCACAGCTCACCCATACCCTTTCTCAGTGCCACCGAGTCAACGGTACCTGTGGATTCGTAAAGCTCCACACCTGTTTCCTCTCCGAGACCGAACATAGCAAAATAGCTGTTCAGCTTCTCTATGCCTAAAAGTCGTGAGGTTTCATAAAAGAAAATATTACAGGAATTAAAGATAGCATTTACCACATTCTGATTTCCGTGGCGTCCCGTACAACCGGGCTGATAGTCCTCGTAATAGGTATAAATACCGAGACATTTGATAAGTGATGAAGCGGAAATAACCTTTTCCTGAAGTCCGGCCATAGCCACAGCAGGCTTTATAGTGGAACCCGGAGTATAGGTACTTCGCAGTGCTCTGTTCCAGAGGGGCTTACTCTGATCTGTATTTAATTTATCTGAGTTTTCGTTATAGGTGGAATTGTCATAGGTGGGATATGAAGCCATAGCTAAAACTTCATTGTTTTTGGTGTTCATTACCACTACCGCGCCCGACATAGGATAGATTCTTTCAAGGCTTGTCTGAAGGCTCTTAACACCCTCTGCCAAAGCCTCCTGTGCCACCTTCTGCAGTTCGTAATCTATTGTAAGAATTACCGTGTCACCCGTCTGAGGAAGAAGAGTATACTCCTCACTCTTGTTACCGGAAGCGTCGGTGTTTATGGTCTTGATGCCCTTAGTGCCTTTAAGATAGCTTTCCATAGCGGATTCAACGCCGCTTTTACCGATAACATCGTTAAGGGTATATCCCTTGTCCTTACGGCTTTCGTATTCCTCGTTGGTAATAGGTCCGACCATACCTAAAAGATGAGGTGCTATCTTACCGTCGGTGTACTGTCTCTCCGAGGAAACCTGCACATCCACACCGGGGAAATGGTCACTTTTTTCTTTAATAACCGAAACCAGAGCAGAGGAAACATCGGTAGCAAACTCGTAGTTGCGCCCTGCATTGAAGCCGTCCTTTACCATCGAGTAGTAAACGGAGGCTATGTCTCTCTGCTGACGGAGTGTATATTCTGAAAGTCCGTATTTTTCCACGAGGGCATTGAAGCAATCCTCTACATCGGCATAGTAGTTAAGGTCGAGGAATGCCTCGCTTTTAAGGTATGAAACCTCATTATCCCTGTCCTCGGCAAAGGTAAGTTTACCTTTTTTCAGTTCGATGGGAAGATTGTCCTTCCACTCTACGCCGTTTTTATCAAAAATTTTTATAAGCTCTAAAATAATAGGATTTCTCTCACCGTATGCCTTAGGAAAAGCAAGATAGTTGAATACGATTTTATTAACCTGCTTGTTGGTTACCAGCGGGTATCCGTTTCTGTCGAGAATATTACCTCTGATAGCATCGACACTTACCTCCACTGAGGAAACTACCGTATCCTCCTTCTGCTTGGTGTCGATAATCTGGATGTTGAAAAGATAAGTAAGAAAGCCTGCAAAAAGCAGTATGAACATAGTTATAACCAGAGCATATCTTTTTCTGCCTGTTTTATTCTGCATCTTAACACATCCTTTCATATAATTCGGACCGCGCAATTCGGAGACCATTCCGTCACTGCGTGACACCTCCCGCTTTCAGGGGAGGCAGTTATGGTGGCGTCTGTCGGCGCTATTGTACCGCAATCGCGGGGAAATTAAAAAAAACAAAGAAGCGATACACCGCTAAGTTAACGGAATATAATCATTTTACTTCCCTTTTTCCGATGTCACCTTGAATATAAACGAAATAATATAGTAATAAACAAAAACAAATATCAGCGAATAAAATACCGAGGGAATGAAGCGGGAAAAGAGCAGGTCAATGCCGCCCTCGTAGCCCTTACGCAGTATAAACATAAACCAATAGAAAACATTACACGCCGTAAGTGCACCGAAGGAAAGAATAAGTGCGGCACGGATATTATTTCTGAAAATAAAGGTGACAAGAGCTCCCGCAGTAAAGCCTACAGCGGTAAGCATAACGGAAAAGAACCCGTCACCGCCCGAAAGGGCAAAGTCCCACAAAAGACCCGCCAGCACGCCGAAGCACATACCGGGTATGCTTCTTTCGAACATGGCGATACATACTGTCAGTGGAATAAGAAGCATAGCAGGAGCACCGAAAAGCTCGGGGATAAATCCCGAATGCTGAAAGAGAGCAGTTATAAAAACGAGAAGCACTGTAAGGGCTCTTCTTATGTAAATGTTACGGGAAGAAGCAAATCTCATTTTTACACCCTCTTTCTTTTAATCTACTTTCTCCTCTATGCCCTGTCCGTCAAAGTCTGTAATCACGAACAAATCCTCTATTTCACGGACATTTACACCGGGCTCAATTACAGCGAAGTTAGAAAGGTCATACTTGCTTTCATTTACCTCGCTGACCGTGCCGATGATTATACCCTTAGGATAGGTACCGCCTATACCCGAGGTAATAACTATACCGCCGGGAGTTACCTCCGTGGTTCTTTCCAGTCCCGAAAGCATACAGCTTCCTTTGACTGAAAGCTCTACCGATGTAGTAACATAAGCCGTTTCTCTTGTCTTGCTTTCCAGCGCACTGATGTTAAGGTCAGGGCTGAGTACCGTCTCCACCACACAGTAGGACGGATGGACCTTACTGACGATACCCACCAGATAATTACCGCTGATAACAGGGTCATTTACGGCGATGTCATCGTTACTGCCCTTATCGATTATCAGAGATGAGAAAACATCGGCGCTGTCCGTACCGATAACATTGGCTCTCTGCAGGTCATAATCGGGATTTTTTTCTTTTACGCCGAGCATTTTTTCGTAGGATGCAACCTTCTGCTCCATAGCGTTATAATTCACTATTTTATTCTCATATTCAGCTATCTTCTGCTGTAATCTCTCTATTTCCTGCAAATAGGTTCCCGACCCACGGAAAGAATCTGCAAACCAATCTACCTTATCAGCCACAAAGCCCGAGAGCTTCTGAACAGGGCTGAAAACCATACCTATGGCACTGGTGAAGGGAGAAGAAGAGCTTCTCACCGCCACAGCTAAAACTGCACCTACCGTCAGGGCACAGAGAGTCAGAAGAAATGTTTTAAATTTTCTGCTTTTTAAAAACTGAAGCATTTCAAACACCTTTTATTTCAATCTTTCACATTCTTTATTTAACACGGGGAGATTTTCGTCAGCTCAAGGCAAGGTCCGATGGCAATATGCCGATATTGGCAAGAACTTTAACGCAGAGATGACGGAAATATTCCGTGTTAAATTTAAAATCTTTTGCCGTTGGCACCTAATACATCCGATTCAAGATAGATTCCCGTACCGTCAACAACACAGTCGAGAGGATTATCGGAAACATTTACGGGCATACCTGTCTGCTGTGAGATAAGATTATCTATACCTCTGAGAAGTGCACCGCCTCCCGTAAGAGTGATGCCGTGCTCCATAATGTCGGCTGAAAGCTCGGGAGGAGTTTTTTCGAGGGTGGATTTTACCGCATCGAGAATCTGGTCAACGGAATCCTTGAGAGCCTCACGTACCTCTTCACTGGTAATGGTGATGCTTTTCGGCAGACCGTCAAGAAGGTTTCTGCCCTTTACTTCCATTTTACCCTCGCCCTCATATTCGGTGGCAGAGCCGATTTTGATTTTGATTTCCTCGGCTGTTCTCTCACCGACGAGAAGATTATATTTTTTCTTGATGTAAAGGCTGATGGCGTTGTCAAAGCTGTCACCCGCTATTCTCACCGAGCGTGAGCATACGATATCACCGAGAGAAATAACCGCAACCTCAGCGGTACCGCCACCGATATCCACTACCATACTTCCCATAGCCTGGCCTACGGGAAGACCCGCCCCGATAGCTGCCGCCATAGGTTCCTCAATAAGGCTTACATACTTGGCACCTGCCTCGATAGCTACATCGTGAACGTTTCTTCTTTCAACCTCCGTAACACCTGAGGGAATGCAGATTACTACTCTTGCCTTTGCTAAATAGGAGCCGCCCATAGCCTTATGGATGAACTTTTTAAGCATTTCACAGGTAACATCGAAGTCGGCGATAACACCGTCCTTTA
>JAZNMU010000077.1:0-14618 GCA_045579865.1 Acutalibacteraceae bacterium | reverse complement strand
TGTCACCTACACAGGTAAATTCAGCGGAAAAGACAAGCTTTATTTCTCCATAGTCCGCCGATGAGATAAAAGATAAAAAAATTACTGCAGTCTGCGAAAAACAGACTGCAGTTTTTTGTCGTCAGAGTTATTTTACTTCGTAGACATAAACATCGTCATAGTTCATATCTGCACACAGGCTCAGGGAAGGATTTGTAAGGTCATAAAGTGCAGACCACTGGGTTGAGTATACTCTGCCCTTTTCGTCAGGATCGGTACCTGTGATTCTTACATCTCGGAGAAGGTCCATTCCTTCCTGTGCAGTGAGAACGGATTTCTTTTCTGTGAGAGTTTTTTCCAGGATTTCATAGCGGTCAAGTCCCTGTTTTTCATAATTGAAGGGAACGTCGTGGAGGTAGAAGTTTGTGGCGGCGATGAAGCCCTTTTCCTCCTGTTCTGTGATAACCATTTCATTTTCCACATAGGAGACTACTACGCTCTTACCTGTAGCATCGGCTATCTGGAAATGATAACAGCCTCTGGCGGCAGCAAACATATCCACAGTTTTAAGGAATTCTATTGCTTCATTCACGGTGGCACATTTGTCGAGCATAGCTCTGATGGCTACTGTAGTACCTACATCGGGTTTGCCGTTATCCTGCTCAGTAACGGGAGCCTGAAGCTGAAGCACACCCACGGCGAGACCTTTTTCGTTAACACCGTCAAGGGGAAAATAGGCTGTGGCGAGAGTGTTTATTCTGTCTGTAAGCTTATCGGGGGTGTAGCTTTCGTTATAGCCTAAAAAGCTGAGATTAACCACTGAAACAGAACTGTATGCACCCTTGGGGTTTGTTCTGATAACGGCTAAATCCGTAGTCTGATTATCTAAGTTTCTGCCGAAAATATAGCCCTTTTCGGGTGTTTCGGCATAGAAGGTGGAGCAGGCAAGATTGGGGATTTCATAGGGAACCTCAATGGGAAGACCCTTGAGCATAGTTTTCAGTATGTACTGTACCAGTTCCTCTTCGGTAGCAGCACCGCCTGATTCTAAAAGCTCGTCCAGCTTATAGTCAGCGGCATAGTTCACTTCATAAATACCTGTGTCACCCTTTTCTTTTACGGAAAGAAGTGTTCTTGCCTCGCCCTGAAATACTGCCAATGCACCAAGCACAGCAACGAGAATAACAGCAAGGACTGCGATAATAATTTTTTTGCTTTTCTTCATAATAAAAACTCCTTTGTTTTTTATTTCTGTATTAAAATTATAAAACTATTTTTCTTTGCCTGTCAAGAAAATCGACAAATATTTAATTTTTGTTTATAAAAGAAACAGTGCAGAAATAATATTTTCTTGAAAGATACAAAATCAGATGCTATACTTTTTACAGTTCATTACGCAGTGAGGTAAAATTATGGATACTGATGTTTTAATAAAAGAAGCTGTAAAAGAAAAGCTCGGCTTTTACGTTAAGGAGATTTCACCTGTCGGCAAGGGAGCAAGCGGGTCTGTTTACCGTGTAGCCTGTGACGAAGAAAATAAAATAATGGCGATGAAAATCAGTGACCATCCCGAACTTATGAAACAGGAATATGAGATGCTCTCTTTTCTGAAAGAAAAAACCGAAAGTAAAATCCCTGAGGTGTACTTTTTCGCCCAAAGGGAAAACAGCGGCATCATCGCTATGGAATACATAGACGGAGTCAGCGGTACGGACCGCTCTCTTAAATTCAGCCTTCGTAAAAAGCATTTAGCCGAAAGCATCGTCGATAACCTATTAGTTATTCAGAAGGCAAGGGGTGAGAAATTCGGTACTTATAACAATGCTGTATATGACACATGGCAGGAATATTATAAAGAGTTTGCCGATGAGATTTACTCCTTTTCGGTTTCTAAGCACGCAGAAAATGCTCTTGACAGCACAGTGATGAAGGCAGTTGAACTGTCTTATAAAAACTTTGACAGTATTTTCTGCGAGGAAATTTATCCCCCTACTCTCATTCACGGCGACTACTGGATGCCGAATTTTATAATTGATAAAAAATCAATGGAGCTTCTGTCCGTAGTAGATCCCTTTAATGTTATGTGGGCTGACCCCGAATACGAGCTTTTCGCAATGACTGTGGGTTACGGTGAAAAGCTGCATCTTTATGATCTTTACAAAAGCAAGGTAAAGGTATCAAAACACTGTGATATGAAAAAGGAAATGTACGCTCTTTATTCGGAGCTTCTCTGGTATAAAAAGTTAGGCAGTATAGAGCATTCTTATCTGAAAATGAGGTCGAAGAGACTTCTTAAGGAAATGGAAAAAGCGGGAATAATCAAATAATAATTAAAGCCATTGTGTAAGCTGTCTGCTTTTACAATGGCTTTTTGACTGTTCAGTTTTTCATCAGTGTAACGATTACCTCTACCATTTTTTCCATAGACTGAACGGGGATGAATTCGTGTACACCGTGGAAGTTCGCCCCGCCTGTGGAAAGGTTGGGGCAGGGGAGACCCATAAAGGAAAGTCTGGCCCCGTCGGTGCCTCCTCTTATGGGAACCACCATAGGCTCAACTCCTGAACTTTCCATAGCTTTGACCGCATTATCGATAATATGCATAAAGGGAAGAATTTTCTCCTTCATATTATAATAGCTGTCCTTTATTTCTGCTTCAAAGGTGCCTTCACCGTAAACGCTGTTAAGATAAGAGACGAGATTTGTCATAAACGCCTTTCTCTTAAGGAAGCTTTCCATAGAGTGGTCACGGATAATATAGCTGAGCTCTGCCAGGGTTTCGTCACCCTTCATATCGCAGAGGTGATAAAAGCCTTCATATCCTTCTGTGTGTGCGGGAGTTTCAGATTTCGGCATCATATTAATAAACTCAGCGGCAAGGAGAGAGGCATTTTTCATTTTGTTCTTTGCACTGCCGGGGTGGATGTTGACTCCGTGAACCCTTATTTCAGCGGAAGCAGCATTGAAGTTTTCGTATTCAATCTCGCCTAATTCTCCGCCGTCAACGGTGTATGCCCAGTCACAGGCAAATCTTTCCACATCAAAGCGGTCTGCACCTCTGCCTATTTCCTCATCAGGGGTAATGCCCACAGCTATTCTGCCGTGACTTATTTCGGGATGGGAGACAAGATATTCACAGGCGGTGAATATTTCTGCTATACCTGCCTTGTCGTCTGCACCCAGAAGAGTGGTGCCGTCGGTGGTGATGATGTCACAGCCGATGTATTTTTCGAGATAAGGGAAGTCCTTTACCTTAATGCTTACATTTTCATTGAGATTTATGTCTCCGCCCTGATAGCTTACTGTCTGCGGATTTATTCCGTCACCCTTTACGGCGGGGCTTGTGTCCATATGGGCGATGAAGCCGATTGACGGGTCCTTTTCTCTTCCCTCTGAAGCAGGGATTACACCGTAAACATAACCGTTTTCATCAAGAGTGACCTCACTGAGACCTATGCTTTTCAGCTCTTCGGCAAGATATTTTCCCAGTACAAGCTGGCTTGCTGTAGAAGGGCAGGATTCGGAGCTTTCATCGGAATTCGTTCCGAAGGAAACGTATTTCAGAAATCTTTCATTAACTCTCATTTTAATCATTCCTTATTTGTTTTTTTGTGTTCTTCGATCTGAGCAGTAACCTTCTTATCGTTATAAAGGACGAAGAATACCACAGACAGAAGGCTGAAAATACCGGCAAAAACACCTGTGAGCTTTACGCCCTGAAGACCTACGCTCTCTCCTGATGCGGCACCTATAGCAAGAATACTTGAAACACCCATCATAGCGATTGCTGAGCAGATTTTTTCGATGAATGTCTTTACCGCAGAGAAAATACCCTCACGGTTAACTCCGTTTACAAGGCAGTCCTGCTGAATAATATCGGAAATAACAGACTGTGGAAGAATGTTTATTGCGGCAAAGGGGAAGGAAACTATAACACCCATACCGAGACCTATGAAAAGCTCATTACCGGGGGCGAGAGCGGCGATTTTATCTCCGAAATAAATCAGACCGAATACAATTGTAAACACCACGGCGGCAATTACAAGAGGGATCTTTTTATTATACTTACGGCTTATTTTAATAATCAGCGGGAACAGGCATATTGCCACAGCGATAGCGCAGAGCATAACCAGGAAGGACTGTGATTCAGGTACGTTAAGAAGCATTGTTATGTAATATAGCATAGCTGTCTGGAAGAAGGCCATAGAAACACCGACGAAAAGGTCGCCGAGGCTGAAAATAACGAACTGCTTGTTTTTGAAAACCATACCGAAGGATTTAAGCATTGACTCTTTCGGCTTGACGTTTTCTTCTACATAGTCCTTTTCTTCAAAGGCATAGGCACTGAGCATAAGACAAACTATACCGATGGCGGCAAAAATTGTGAACACTGCACGCCATGCCCACAGGGGGGAAAGACCTGCATTTTTTAGTATATCTACAAAGAGAGTAGCCGCATACATAAAGGAGCTGGAGCCCATAAAGAAAACTGTGCTTATTCCGTAGTAGCCTACTCTTACCTTGGCATCGGGGATGATTTCGGGGACAAGGGCATTTCTCGGAATAAAGAAGAAAGTATAGGCTGTATAATAGGTCACAAGGAAAAAGCCTACCCACACAGCATTCAGCGCAGAGCCCTGCTGAAAGGGTGCATAGAAGATAAGTATTACGGAGAGAGCATAGGGGAGAGCCGCATATCTGAGAAAGGGCATACGTCTGCCTTTTTTGTGGGTACACTTGTCGGAAAGAGATGCTACCAGGGGGTCAGTGACCGCATCGACTATCTTGCCGATTGCGGTGATAAATGCCATAATGGTGATGAAGCCTAAAAATTTATTGTCGGGGAGCAGATTAGGCAGACCGCTTTTCGCAGTAGGCTGGAAGAAATAAAGAAGGTAATTACTTATCATACCTGTGAACAGACCTTTGGCTATGTCAGCCAGGCAGTAGCGGTACATTTTTCTTTTTGGTAATTGTTTTGACATGATTTATCTCCTTTCAGATAAATATAGACAATAATAGCACAATGTGACAGCTTTTGCAAGGAAAATCAATGGTGAACCCTGTGGTTTTCATTTGAATTTGAAATAAATGACGGTTGTGTGGTATAATCATTACGAAGAGATTTTTATAACCGATTAGATGCTTAAAACGACCGAAGAGATAAAAAATGGCAATTCTTCTTTTTTATTTGCTATGATGGTACTGCAAATGAAAAGGAGGCTAACACAAATGCAAGAAATAAAAACAGTCGAGCTTGTCAAGAAGTATAAAAATCTGACTGCCGTGGATAAGCTCAATTTAGAAATTCATCAAGGTGAACTGTTTTCTTTGTTAGGGGTTAACGGTGCAGGAAAAACCACAACAATAAAGATGTTGACCTGCATAACAAAACCAACGGGAGGCGATGCATTCGTAGGAGGCTACAGTGTAATTAAGTACCCTGAACAGGTAAAGAGGTTGATTGGTGTATCGCCTCAGGAAACTGCAGTAGCACCGAACCTTTCCGTTAAAGAAAACCTTGAATTGATATGCGGTATTCACGGATTTTCTAAAGAAAAAACCAAAACAAGAATCAAGGAGCTTTCTGAACAATTTGCTTTATATTCTGTTTTAAAAAGGAAGGCAGGTAAGCTGTCGGGCGGATGGCAACGCCGTGTCAGCATTGCTATGGCACTCATTAGCGAACCTAAAATTCTGTTTCTGGATGAACCTACTCTTGGGTTGGATGTCATTGCACGGCATGAGCTTTGGGATATGATTCGCTCTTTGAAGGGTAAAGTTACCATTATCCTTACAACACATTATATGGAAGAAGCAGAAGCTCTTTCTGACCGTATAGGTATTATGAAAAACGGCAGTCTTCTCGCATCAGGAACTGCAGAAGAATTGAAAGAAAAAACAGGAGCAAATGATTTCGAATCAGCCTTCGTTTCTATTGTGAAGGAGGGTGCGGTATGAGAATGCTGACTTTTGCCAAAAGATGCACAAAGGAGATTTTACGCGACCCGATAAATCTTGCCTTCGGCTTAGGATTTCCTTTAGTTTTATTGCTTCTTCTAAGTAGCCTGCAGGCAAACATTCCTGTAAGCCTGTTTGAGATAGATACACTTACTCCGGGTATTACCGTATTCGGACTGTCATTTATGACACTTTTTTCCGGGTCCCTGATTGCCAAGGACCGTGAAAGTGCCCTATTACAGAGATTGTACACAACACCGCTTACGGGTTTAGATTTTATACTTGGATACATGCTCCCGCTTTTGCCTATTGCCTTAGGACAGACAGTTATCTGCTATCTGTTTGCGATACCCTTGGGACTTACTGTCAGCGTAAATATTATTTATGCTGTAATCGGGATAATCCCTATGGCTGTTTTTAATATCGCATTGGGACTTTTATGCGGCAGTATTTTTGGCGTTAAGCAGGTAGGAGGTATCTGCGGTGCATTGCTTACTAATCTCTCTGCATGGCTATCCGGAGTATGGTTTGATTTGAAACTTGTGGGTGGATTTTTCGAAAAAATTGCGAGTGTGCTACCGTTTGTTCACGCAGCAGAAACGGAAAAAGCATTGTTCAGCGGAAATTTTGAGCTTGCACTGACCCACATTCTGCCGATTCTTCTGTACAGTATATTTATAACTGCGTTTGCTGTGTTCTGCTTCCTCATACAAATGAAAAGACAATAAGGATTTGAAGCGATGAAATACAAACTGATTATCGACAAAAATTCAGACGAAGAGATAATTGCAATAGTTCATGCTCCTTCTTCTCTGACCGAGCAGATAGAAAATCTCGTCTGTAGTTTTTCAGGTGCCGAAAGCATTATGGGATACCGTGATGACGAGATGAGAAAGCTCTTATTCTCTGAAATAGAGTGTATTGCAGTAATTGATAAAAAGGTAATTGCCATTGATACAAACGGCAACCGTTTTTCACTAAAAGAAAGACTGCGTGATTTAGAGAATATTCTGCCTTCTTATTTTATACGTATCAACAAATCGACCCTTGCCAATGAACACCGTATTGAGCGATTTGACGCAGTATTCAGCGGTGGGGTGGATGCAGTATTCAGGTGCGGTTACCGTGAGTATGTTTCAAGGCGTTGTTTTTCACAAATAAGAAGGAGGTATGAGGGAGTATGAACAAGTTCCTTTCAGAATTTTTTCGACGTGGTTTGATTGCCTGCGGATTCGGTCCCATCATTTTGGCAGTTTTATATCTGATATTGAAGCAGACTGCCGCTGTTGAAACGCTGACTGTAAATCAAGTCTGTATCGGCATATTTTCAATTACTCTCCTTGCTTTTATTGCAGGTGGTATGAATGCTGTTTATCAAATCGAGCGGTTGCCCTTGATGGTTGCAATTCTGATTCACGGCAGTGTTTTATATATCAGCTATCTCTGCACTTATCTGCTCAATGATTGGCTCGAATGGGGGCTGACACCAATTTTGGTTTTTTCTGCTGTTTTCATTGTCAGCTATTTGGTAATTTGGGGGATTATTTATTCCATAATCAAAAAAAATACAGAAAAGCTCAATGAAATGTTGAAGGAAAAACAGCAAAGTGTAAAAGATAATAAGGAGCTATACAATTGAATATTTTTACTGCTCTCCCCGTGAGGGCAGTTTTCTTTAATTCTGATAAAGTTCTCTATCTTACAAAATCTTAAGATTTCCCGCATTGAAATTATCACATTAAATCTGTATAATATAATCAGTACAAAACAGGGCGGTGAAAAGATGAAAGGGAAAATCCTCATAGTCGAAGATGACGTTTATCTTCGTGAAGGCTTGTGTGAGCTGCTTACCAAAGAAGGCTACGAGCCTGTTTCTGCGTGCAACTGTAAGGAAGGTAGAAGGCTTTTCACCGAGGATAGCTTCGACCTCATTATCCTTGATGTTATGCTTCCCGACGGAAACGGTCTTGACCTTTGCTCTTTCATTCGCTCAACGGGTGCAGATGTGCCTATACTTTTCCTTACCGCCTGTGACGAAGAGTTTCAGATTGTCCGTGGACTTGATGCAGGTGCGGATGATTATGTAACCAAGCCATTCCGTTTGCTTGAGCTTCTTTCCCGTATCCGTGCTCTTCTTCGCAGAAAGACTGCAACCACAACTTATCAGTTCGGTGACATCATAGTCGATATTTCAAATATGACCGTAAAGAAAGACGGTGAAACGCTATTCCTCACGCCTACTGAGTTTCAGATTCTCTCTGCACTTGTTCAGAATAACGGCGTTATCGTGACTCGGACTTCACTTTTGCAACGAATTTGGGACAGTGACGGCAACTTTATTGATGACAACACTCTTTCGGTACACATCAGCCGTCTGCGTGATAAGATAGGTGCTAACCATATTGCAACCATTCGTGGCACCGGCTATAGATGGGAGGAATAATATGAAAGATATTTTTCTCATTATCGCTCTCGTTGTCGTGACGGTACTGTGTGTAGTTTTACTTGCTCTTCTTGTCATTAACAAAAAGAAAACCCGTGCTTTGACACAGAGTATTGATAAATTTATTAAAGACGGCACTATGACCGAGCTTTCTACCTCGGACGGAGATTTTGCTCACCTACAGAGTAATGTCTGCGAGCTTGAAACAAGACTCATTCAGGAGCGTGAATACACCAAGCTCGAAGCCAAGAACAACACCGAGTTTATCTCCGATATCTCGCATCAGTTGAAAACTCCTCTTGCAGGGCTTCGCCTTTACTGCGAAATGGAGCATAACACTACTCCGAGCAGTCACACCGAAAAAGAGCTTGTACTTATCAGCAAAATGGAAAAGCTTATCTATAACGTGCTCAAACTTGAAAAAATCCGCAGCGATACCTATGTAATGAATTTTGAAGAAACAGAGCTTTCAGACCTTTTGCTTGACCTCAAAGCTGAGTTTTCTACTCTCTTCCCAACGAAAACTATCAGCGTAAAGGGCGCAGGCACTCTTCGCACAGACAAAGCCTGGCTTCGTGAGGCACTGGGTAATGTTATCAAGAATGCCTGCGAGCATACAAAGGCAGACGGCAAGGTTGATATTCTTATTGAACAAGCCGAAAAAAGTGTCAGCGTGATTATTGAAGACAACGGCAGCGGTGTACCCGAAAACGAACTGCCTATGCTTTTCAGAAGATTTCACCGTACAGAAAACGCTTCACCTGACAGTACAGGTGTAGGCCTTTCTATTACAAAGGCGATAGTTGAAAAGCATCACGGAACAATCACTGCGGAGAACAGCGAAAAAGGGCTGCGTGTGAGCATGTGTTTTCCTATAATCGATGCAAATCTTAAACTATAAATATCAATCGGGTACAGTTTGCCTGTGCCCGATTTTCTTATCTTACGAAATCTTAAGGTAAAAGTCACCTAATCGTAAGATTGACCGTGTATGATAGAGTTACAAAATCAAAAGGAGTGTTATTATGAACATTATAGAATGCAAAAACCTCACCAAAGAATACTTAAGCGGTGAAAATGTTGTCAAAGCCGTTGATGATGTAACTGTCAGCTTTGAGCAGGGAGAATTCTGTGCTATCACAGGTCCGTCAGGCTCGGGTAAGTCAACCTTCCTTCACGTACTCTCTTCACTGGAAAATCCCACAAGCGGTCACGTTTACTACGGCGGAAAGTCACTCTCGTCATATAACGATAATCAGCTTTCCATTCTCCGCCGCCGTCGTTTCGGCTTCGTTTTTCAGGCCTACAACCTTGTTCAGGAGCTGACGGGCTACGAGAATATTCTGCTTCCAGTTATGCTCGACGGTAAAAAACCTGACGAGGAGTATCTTAACAAGGTTATTGATATGCTCGGCATCCGTGATCGCTTAGAGCATCTTCCCTCGGCACTTTCAGGTGGTCAGCAGCAGAGAATCGCTATCGCAAGAGCGCTTGCCAACAGACCTGCCATCCTTTTTGCCGACGAGCCTACGGGTAATCTTGACGGCAAGAGTGGCCGAGAGGTGCTGTCGCTTCTTAAATATGTCAGTAAGCAGCTTGGCGTTACCCTTATTCTTGTAACCCACGACCTGCACGTTGCAGAGCAGGCGGAGAGAATTCTTACCATTGAGGACGGCAAGATAGTCAAAGACACCAAGCCCTCAGCCTCTGTTTAATTGCAGGAGGTGAACAACAATGAAGAAGAAACTGACGGTTAATTCCCTTGCTATGGGTAACCTGAAGCAAAGGCGAAAACAATATACAATTCTTATTATCGGTATCATACTCGCTATGGTGTTCTCATCGGGAGTACCCTTTTTTATTTCCTGTATGAAATCTTCACAGGAAGAAGCAAAATTCAGACGCCAAGGCAAACAGGAAATAGTTATAGTAAATGCACAGAATTATGATTTAACATCTGCAATAAATCAGGGTGCAATCAACGGAGAAATCGGATATGCTCATGTGATATCCTACTGTTGGAATGAAAAAGAGGATATGTCCGACGGAACTATGATAGGTTGGCTTGATGACAGAGCTACAGAACTTTATTATCCCAATATTATTGAAGGTAGAATGCCTGAAAAAGAAAATGAGATTGTCTTTGAAAAAAACGCGCTTCAAAGAATGAGAATCGAAGCGGAAGTAGGTGATGAAATCACATTAAAATCACTTGCCTGTAATGCCTCAGATTTCCTTAATAATGAAACTGATAAGACATATACTCTTGTTGGAATTATGCATGATAAAAAGTCATATATAGAACACTTTTATGATGAGGCCGTGCGAAAAGCTTCCTTTATTCCTGCAGCTTTTGTAATGCAGAATACACCTACAGAACTTGGCGGAAAAGAAGCTTTAGTTGCATTTTTTAATGAAAACTGGGGTTCCGGCAGTTGGCTTTGGCACAATATATCCACAGATGACAGGATTGACACGGCAACTCTTTATGCTGTCAGTATCGGCGATACTTACTCTAATATTGCCAACAACACTACAACCTCAGCTTTCCTTTCTATACTTCTTGCTTTTATGACTTGTTTTGGTATAGTAAATACTTTCAGCTCAAACCTTAAAGAGAGAAAAAATCAGATAGGTATGCTTAAAGCTGTTGGCGCTACAAGAAGACAAATAATTAATATTTTTGGCAGAGAAGCTTTTATTATTTGTGCTTTGACAGTTCCCATCAGTATCGGCGTTTCCTACGGCGGAGTAAAGCTCTTTGCAATGCTTATGGGTGACGGATTTATTTTCAAGCCTGACATCACCGTTCTCCTTTTAGGCGTGCTTTTCGGTGTAATCTGCGTTATGCTTTCGGCTCTTATTCCTCTTTTAAGCATTTCAAAATTACCGCCTATGCAGGCAATCAGAGATATCGAGCTGATACGAAAGATGAAAAACAAGAAGATTAAAAGTCAGACTCATTTCAATGTGTCAAGGCTTCTTGCAAAAAGAAAACTTGTTTTTTCACAAGGCAGACAAGCAAGTGTATGTATTATAATTATCTGCTCTATTGTTATCAGTTGTATTTCTATGTCTTTCCTTTATACTACAATTTCTGATACGAGCAGCTTTTATAACTCAGATTATGAGATTATTAATCACGGTCAAGTCGGTTCGAGCAATTCATTCATAAATTTCAAAAGCTATGACACCGATCTTAATGAAAATTCACGGTATGAAGTTCTTGAGCTTCATCAGGTCAAAAACGTATACGGAACAAAATATTTGAATGTGAATATCGTTATTGAAGGCGAAGTTCCGGAATATCTTCAAGTTAATGAATATGTATCTTCTGTGGATACAAGTTCCCATTTCACAGATGCACGTGATGTTGCATATAACCAAGCCCACGCTGTGCAAGTAAGCGGTGAGCGTTTTGTTCCGCCCAATGTTCCCGAGCCTACAAAAGAAAATATAAAGGAATATATGCAAGCTGCCCCTAATCCTGATTATATTTACACAAAGCAAGTTGCAGGGTTTACAACAGAAGAGCTTTTCAATACAACAATAACAGCAAAAAGCAGTTCGATTTTAGATATAGATAAAGATGATATAATTGACGGCGAAATAAATTTAGAAAAGCTTAATGCAGGTGAAGAAATTATAATATATGCCCCTGAAAAAATAGGATTTTCTTATGAGGTAACCAGTGGAGCTACCACATTCGGATTGATGAATCTTTCTAACGAAGCAGTAAAACTTACTCCGGGTGAAAAAGAACTGTTAAAGGATTTAAAAGCAGAAGCGGAAAGTCCCTTTAAGGTCGGCGATACATTAAAATTAAGTCTTATTTGTTCTGATGCAAACGGAAATATCACAAGAGAAGATAAAGAAGTTAAAATCGGTGTGATTTTAGGCAAAAAGAGCTCACACGGAGATTTTTCGATATATACAACCTTAGAAGGCCTTGATACATTTAAAGAAAAATTCAACTACCGCAGTCTTGATGTTGAATTAAAAGAAGAGTGTACCGCTGAAATTGACGAGCAAATGCAATCTGAGCTTGCTGCTATGTTTCCCGGCAAATATATAGGTTCAGCTTTTGCGATGAATGAAGCAGAAAAACATGAGTTCAGAACCTTAACGCTTTCTATTGTTTCACTTATTCTTGTTTTTCTTTGCATAAGTATTTCACTTATAAATAACTCCATAAGTGCCCAAATCCGTGAGGGTAAACGCTCAATAGGAACACTTCGTGCTGTTGGTGCATCTGAAAAAGACCTTGTTATGTCTTATATAATGCAGATAGCAGATATGCTGCTTTGGGGATTCGGTGTAGGAACAATAACTTATGTTGCTTCCTATAGGATGATAGGAAAAATAGTAACCGCTGAATATTGGCCTGTTGTTATCTGGCCGGCATTTTTAGTCTGTGGTATAATAGCTCTCTCGTGTTATATCAACTTAAAAGCCAAAATCAAAACAGTAACAAAACACAGCATAGTCGAAAACATCAGAGAGCTGTAAGAGGTGAAGAATATGAAAAAAATAACAGCCTTTATCCTTTGCTTTCTCTTTCTGTTCACCTTTGCACTCACCGCTTCGGCAGAGTACGAAAAAGAAACCGTCTATGCCACAGAAAATGTAAACATCAGAACTAAACCTAACACCGACTGTGACATTATCACCGTACTGCAAAAGGGCAGCAGTATTACCCGTATCGGTGAAGCTGACGGCTGGAGCAAGGTAATCTATGAGGGCGAGGAAAGGTATATCACTAGTGAATATCTCGCCCTGACACCTCCCGAAGAAAAGCCGACGGAAGAACCCAAAGAAGATCCCACCACCGAGGACAACTCAACACCGAGGTTTATGGTGACCTCTTATGATCTCAGCGAAAAGAGTCTTTCTCCCGAAAAGTCGGCGGTGCTGAAGGTGACCTTTAAAAATTACAGCACCACCAAGGCTCTCTATAACATCAAGTTCAGCCTAGAGGACCCCAGCGGTGATATTCTGACGGTTGGTATGCCTACCAAGTATGTGAAGAGTATTTATGCCGGCAGCAGCTACACTTGGGAAATCGAGCTGAAAGCTATCAACACAGCCACTATCGGTCAGCACGACCTTCAGATTACGGCAGAGTACGAGGACAAAAACTTCGGTTCATATTCTTCAAGCGACACGGTAAGAATCGATGTGAAGCAGAGTGTGAAGCTCTCTTACAGCGGTGCAATCTTACCGAAAAAGGTAATTCAGGGCGACACACAGACCGTCACCGTTGATCTGATGAACACGGGCAAGAGTACCATTTACAACTGCACTCTTGATTTCAGCATTGAGGGTATGCAGTCGGGTGGCAGTGTGTTTGTGGGTAACATTGAGCCTGCGCAGAGTGCACAAGGCTCAGCAAACCTGCGAATTGACAGCGATGCTCTCGGCGAGGTTTCGGGTAAAATCACCATCACCTACGAGGACGACTACGGCAAAGAGTACAAGAAAACCGTAGATGTCAGCACGGTTATCGAAGAAAAGGTAGAGCAGGTCGCCACCACAACCGAAGACGAAAAGGAGAAGAAAAATCCTCTTTGGTGGCTGTTTATTCTCATAGGTCTTGCCATTGGCGGCGGTGCAGGCTTCGGTATTCCCTGGCTTATCAATGATAAGAAGCAGAGGAAAGAGGATGATTTGAGGTTATAACGGAATAAAAGTTAAGTGCAGTAGTTTCGGCTACTGCACTTATTGTTTATGTGTAGATTATGGAGTCTAAGACTACTTCTTCGGCACAATGGCGATAGTTGTTCATAAGACCTACCCATTTCATTTGGTCGGTGGCTTTTAACTTATCATCAGTGCCGTCAGCCTCCGCCATATGTGACACTATGCGGTTGAACATATCTTCTGCCTGGTCATTGATACTGCAAAGGTAATCGTGTAGTGTGCCGTTTATAAGATATGTGTAATAGGTTGACTTGCAGTGATTTTTGAGGTGATTGAGGTGTAGTTGTCCCCATTTGCCGATTGGGCGGTTATTTTTTGGCTCAGGGAGTTTTAAGTCAGGCAAGTAATAGTCGCCATGAAGGGTGTAGCTGATACCGGTTTGCTCGTTGGTGATGTGTTTGGGTAAGTTCATAGAAAAGACCTCCTTTAATTTTGTAACTTCATTGTACAAATCAAAGGAGGTTTTGTCGAATGTGTGGAAAATATAATCCCGCTTAAATCAATAAGTCGGAGGCCAAGCGGTCTTAGGAAGACA
>JAZNMU010000076.1:0-35106 GCA_045579865.1 Acutalibacteraceae bacterium | reverse complement strand
GCCCAGACCCGACTTCTACACAGGTGTCGAAGCCTGGCTCATGGCGGGCGGCGCTCACCACACAGCATTCAGCTACGACCTTACCTCAAAGCAGATGTGCGACTGGGCAGATGCTATGGGTATCGAATCAGTAGTTATCGGTAAAAACACAAACATCGCTGACTTCAAAAAAGAACTCAGACTCGGCAGCGTTTACTACAGATGAGGTAAGCTATGGATAAAAGATTAATGATTACCGAAGGAAAAACCGCTCTGGGCATCGAGCTCGGCTCCACCAGAGTAAAGGCGGTTCTTATCGGTGAAGATTCACTCCCCCTCGCTTCAGGCAGTCACGAATGGGAAAACAAATTAGAAAACGGCTATTGGACTTATTCCTTAGATGATGTCCACACCGCTCTTCTCTCCTGCTTCGCCAAGCTTAAAGCAGACGTAAAAGAAAAATACGGCTGTGCTCTTACAACCACGGGCGCTATGGGTATTTCCGCTATGATGCACGGCTATTTAGCCTTCGATAAGGACGGAAAACTTCTCACTCCCTTCCGCACCTGGAGAAACACCACTACAGGTGAGGCCTCAGAGGCTCTTACCGAAGCTCTCGGCTTCAATATTCCTCAGAGATGGACAGCCTCACACATTTATCAGGCTATCCTGAACGGTGAGAACCACGTTCCCGAAATCGCTTATGTAACCACTCTCGCAGGCTATGTTCACTATATGCTCACAGGTGTCAATGCCGTAGGTATCGGTGAAGCTTCGGGTATTTTCCCCATCGACAGCACCGTAAATAATTACGACGAAAAGATGATGGCAAAATTCGATGAAATAACCGCATCGAAAGGCTTTACCAAAAAGCTCCGCGACATTCTTCCTAAGGTTCTCGTGGCAGGAGAAAATGCAGGCTGTCTCACAGAAACAGGTGCATTTCTGCTCGATGAAAGCGGTGAATTCGGTGCAGGTGTTCCCTTCGCTCCCGCTGAGGGTGATGCAGGCACGGGTATGACCGCCACCAATTCCATAAAGGAAAAAACAGGTAATATCTCAGCCGGCACTTCCGTTTTCGCTATGCTCGTTCTTGAAAAAAATCTCAGTAAGGTTTATCCTGAAATTGATATGGTAACTACCCCCACAGGTAAACCCGTGGCTATGGTGCACTGCAACAATTGTACCAGTGACATCAATGCCTGGGGCAGCCTTTTCCACGAATTTGCCCTTGCTTTGGGTATGGACGTGTCAAAGGGTAAAATCTTTGATATGATGTACGAAAAATCCCTCGAGGGTGATGCTGACTGCGGCGGACTTCTCTCCTATAACTACTATTCGGGTGAGCCTGTTACAGGTCTCGACGAAGGCAGACCACTCTTCCTTCGTACCCCCGACAGTAAAATGAATTTAGGAAATTTCTTCCGCACACAGCTTTACTCGGCTATGGCTTCACTCAAGATTGGTCTTGACCTTCTGTTCAAAAACGAAAGCGTGCAGACAGATAAGCTTTACGGTCACGGCGGCTATTACATCTATCCCGGTGTGGGTCAGAAATACACAGCCTCTGCTCTCGGCACACCCGTTTCCGTAATGAAGACAGCCGGTGAGGGTGGCCCCTACGGAATGGCACTTTTAGCTCTCTATTCACGTAAAAGCTCTGAAATGAGCCTTGACCAATTCCTCGAAAAAGAGGTCTTTGCTTGTGCAGAATGTGTTACGGCTGAGCCTGACAAAGAAACAGCAGAAGGCTTTGCAAAGTTTCTCGACTCTTATGTTAAAGGTCTTGACTGCGAAAGAAAAGCAGTTGAGTGCATTTAAAGAAATATAATCAAAGGAGACTAAACATTATGAAAAAAGTAATTTCCATTCTTCTTTCGGTAATTATGATTTTCTCCCTCGTTTCTATAGGCGTTTCTGCCGCTGAAAAGAAGGAGCTTACAATTACCGTAGCAAATGACCTTCACTATAATCTTGTCTACGGCAACTACGAAGGTGACAAATACGTCAACTCTGACTACAGCCATGTTCCCGGAGACGGTCAGCTCTGGATTGAATCCCTTATTATCATCGATGCTTTCTTTGAGGAGTTCAAGCAGAGCGAAAGTGAAATCCTTCTTATTCCCGGCGATCTCGTTGATCACGGTACAAAGGAAGAGCATACAGCATTTTCAAAATATCTCGCCGATTTCGAAGCTGCATCAGGCAAACTCATCTATGTCGTTCCCGGCAACCACGACTATTACAGCGCTGACAAGATAACTCCCTCCCAGTTCGCAGAATACTATGCAAACTTCGGCTATAATGAAGCTATCGCAAAAGACACCAACTCTGCTTCCTATGTAGTTGACCTTGACAGTGAATACAGACTTTTGGCTATCGACAGCTGTAAGCCCGGCTACGGCGTTTCAGGCATCGATGCAGACAGAAAAGCATGGATCGAAGAGCAGGCTCAGAAAGCTCAGAAGGACGGCAAAAAGCTCATTTCCATGATGCATCACAATATGCTTGACCATTTCATCTTCGGTGAAATGTTACATCCCGGTGCTTTTGTAAGCAGTGAAATCGGTCTTCCCGAGCTTTACTCACAGTACAATGTGAAATACAACTTCACAGGTCACACCCATGCACACGACATCAAATCCTACACAGGTAAAAACGGTGTTACAATCTACGATGTGCTCACCTCCTCTCTCAATCTCTATCCCCTTCCCTACAGAACAGTTACCTTCGGCAAAGAGGTAAAAATCAGAACAGAGCATATCGAGACTGTTGATATGTCATCCAAGGAAGGTATTATCTCCGATAACTGCTATAAGCTCGCCACAGAAGACTTCCAGGCTTATGCTCTCGCTTGCGCAAATTACGGCCTCAATTCAGTTTTCGATGATTATCTCAACGCTTCGAAAATCAAAAACCTTCTTAAGCTCGACGAGGAAAAGAATGCAGATGTCTGTGCCGTTATCGATAAGGTAATATCCAGATTCACAGAGCTCGTAAATATGCCTATGTATACTGACGGTGCACAGGGCGGCGAAAACCTCGAAAAATATGCCAAAGAGCTCAGACTTGATTTCCCCGAAACAGACATCGGCTCCTTCAGAGAGCTCGCAATATTCTTCTATCAGCAGTATGTGGAGGGTGACGAAAACTTCGGATTCTTCAGTCCTGAGTATGTTCTTCTTACTGCCTCCCTTACAGCTCTTCTCAATCAGGTTCTCGCTGAGGTCAGCGCTGAGGATTATGCAAACCTGCTCAACTATCTCATTACCTATTTTAACATCAAATCCGTAAACGCTCTTAATGCCTATGCAGGCGATGCTGTTTCCAGAATGAAGGGTATTGACATTTTCGTTTCTGCGCTCGGTAGTTCAATTCTTCTCTGTTTCACAACCGATGAACTTCCCGCAGACAACAACGCAACTCTTCCCGGTTATGAAGCACCTGTGGAGGATACACAGACTCTTTCCCTGTGGGACAAGATAGTGAATTTCTTCACTTCACTCTTTGATTATATTCTCCGTATTTTCGGTGTCGGACAATAACGGATAATTTTTTCACAGACTGTCACTGTAAAAGGTGACGGTCTGTTTTTTATTTCCTAAAAAAAGTTGACAAAAAGACAGAACCATAATATCATTATTGTGTATAAATATTTTCTAAGGAGGGCGGTTATGCAGTTCATCACAGCAGTTTCAAGGTTTATTCTCCCTGCCATAACCCTTATTATAATAATCAAGTGTATTCTCTCCCTGTGGCTCGGCCATCCCAAAGAAAAAACCTACGGCTACATCATCGATATGCTCAGCGGAGAGAGATACGGACTGAATATGTGGGAAACCTCCATAGGCAGAGGCGCCAGCTGTGACATTACTCTCAGCTACGACAATGTAGCACGTACCCACGCCGTTTTTACACGGAGAATAGACGGATGGTATATCCATAATATCAATTATGTACGTTCACGCAAGAAGGATGATTCAGACTCCTCACGCGGAGGAAGAAAGAATTCCTCAGGAATAATAAAAATCAACGGTACACGTGTGGAGGATAAGGCAACGGTTTACGACGGCGACATTATAACTCTGGGTAATGTCCGTCTGAGATTCGAGGTAGCCGACGACCCCGTGCAGAAGGTCGGCAAAAGGAAAAAGAAGGCTAAGGAGCAGACTCCCCCGTCCGCAAAGGCTGAAATGCCTCTTTACGATATTGACAGACATCAGGAGGAAACAGGCTCCTTCACCGTCGAAGCTCCCTCGAGAAGCACTCACAAAGCCAAGTCCTCTCAGCCGAAAATCATCAACAAGGATACAGGTGAGGCCTTCATTCTCTGCGGAAATGAGGTAACCGTAGGTAAAGGCCGCTGTGACATCAGACTTTCCTCAAATCAGGTGGCAAAAAAGCACGCTTTACTTATTCTTTACGAGGACGGCTGGGCAATCAAGGACTGCTCGGGAAATAAGGGCACCTACCTTAACGGTAAGCTTATCACCTCACCTCAGCTTCTTTTCAGCGGTGACGTAATCGCTTTGGGTGATGAGAGACTCTTTTATGAAGGAGGCAGACAATGACACGTAAAAAAAGATTAGAAAATGGTCTTGCCGCCTCCACGATGACAGGCGGAGACAGAATACGCCGTAAATTCAGATATGTTGACCGAGCATTCATTCTTACGATGCTGACGGTCTTTCAGCTCGTATCTTTTATCCCTGTGGTTTTCAGCGACGGCAAGGTATACTTCGGAACAATTCTGCAATTACTCTTTTACATTTCCTTTGAATGGTTTTATGTGGGAGTGATGAGAATATTCGTCAAAAAGGTAAACTTCGAGCTTGAATTCATCGCTTTTTTCCTCAGCGGTATAGGTCTGTGTCTTACGGCAAGTGTAAACAAGGACAGTATGCTCAAACAGCTCATCACCGTTATGGCAGGTATATTGGTTTACGATATACTTCTTTGGTATCTGCAGGACATAAAAAGAGTAATGTTCATCAGAACTCCTCTGGCTGTTTTTGCTCTTTTATTTCTCGGAGCCTCCTTCCTTTATATCCGTATGTTTGTCGGACAGATAAACGGTGCCTATAACTGGCTTTCCTTCTCCGGCTTTTCCCTGCAGCCCTCGGAATTCGTGAAAATAGCCTTCGTTTTCGTCGGCGCCGCATCCCTGGATAAGCTCCTTTCATCTAAAAATATCTATATGTTCATCGTTTTTGCCATGGGATGTATAGGTGTACTTTTCCTTATGAAGGACTTCGGTACCGCACTCATATTCTTTTTCACCTTTATCGTTATTTCCTTTATGCGCTCAGGTGACCTGAGAACTATCGTATTCATCTGTGCCATAGCACTTTTAGGTGCTTTGCTGATAATTTATTTCCGTCCCCATGTCGCGGCAAGATTCGCCTCTTACCGTCACGTATGGGAAGACATTTACGGCAGAGGCTATCAGCAGACGCGAGTGCTTATCTATTCCGTCAGCGGTGGTCTTTTCGGTGTGGGTGTAGGTAACGGCTGCCTGAGAAACGTTTACGCCAGCACCACAGACCTTGTTTTCGGTATGATATGCGAGGAACTGGGTATTTTCATCGGTGTCATCATCGTGGTCGCCTTCGCTTCCATAGCCATTTATGCTATGATTTCTTCACGAAGCGCGCCCTCGACCTTCTATTCCATTTCAGCCTGCTCGGCGGCGGCTATGATTCTTTTCCAGACGTGCCTTAATATTTTCGGTATCACGGACCTTCTGCCCCTGACAGGTGTTACTCTGCCCTTTATCAGTCAGGGCGGTTCGAGTATGATATGTACCTGGGCTCTCTTTGCCTTCATCAAGGCGGCAGATGTCAGAGCATATCCCAAAATCTATAAAACAAATTAAGGAGGCGGCATCTTGCGTACTATAACCAAAAGAACATATATAGTGGTTTTTCTTGTCCTGGCATTTTTCGCGGGACTTGGAATAATGCTTTACTCCTTTTATGTAAACGGAGGCACCTGGGCATCTAACAGAGCAAACAGCCACATTTATTCGGGCGGTGAGCTCACTGTTGCGGGCACCATTTACGACCGTAACGGAGAGGCTCTCGTTTCCACAAACAGAAATGAAAGAGTTTACCACGAGGATAAAAACACCCGTCTGGGTACCCTTCACGTTATAGGCGACTCTCAGGGCTTTATCTCTACGGGTATACAGACTCTTTACAGAGCGGAGCTTATCGGCTATAACTTCATTGACGGTATCTATAAAACCATCAGTTCCGACGAAGGCTGTGATATAAAGCTTACCATCGATGCGGACATTTCCGCCGCCGCCTATAAGGCTATGAACGGCAACAAGGGTACAGTGCTCGTATACAACTACAAAACGGGCGAGGTGGTGTGTATGGTATCTGCTCCCACCTATGATGTATATAACAAGCCTACGGACATCGACACAAACACAAGCGGAAAATATGACGGTATTTATATCAACCGTGCCCTGACAGGCGTTTTCACTCCCGGCTCTACCTTCAAGGTAGTAACGGCTGTCTGTGCCATAGAAAATATCCCCGATATATATGAAAGATCCTTCACCTGTAAGGGTAAGTACACCACGGGTAAGGGCAAGGGTAACGGCGATGTTATCTGTAACGGTACTCACGGCAAGGTAAACTTCGAACGGGCGCTCAATGTTTCCTGTAACAGTGTTTTCGCTCAGCTCGCCATCGAGCTCGGTGCCGATAAAATGACTCAGACCGTAAGAGATATGGGCTTCGGTAAAAGCATTTCCTTAGGTAAGGTCAGCACCGTAAAAAGCACCTTCAGCCTTTCGGGAAGCACAAATCTCGACATCGGCTGGGCAGGTATCGGCCAGTACACTACCCTCGTCAATCCCTGTCAGATGCTTATGTTTATGGGGGCCATAGCAAACGGTGGTCAGGCAATCACTCCCTATCTTGTCTCAAGTCCCTCTGAGCTTCTTTCCTCTGTCATCTCCCCTGTTTCTTCGAACATTACCCTTTCTGCCGAAACTGCAAATAAGGTCAGAAAGCTCCTTCGCAGTAATGTGAAAAACTACTACGGAGACAGCAAATTCCCCGGTCTTCAGATGTGCGGAAAGACAGGCTCCGCCGAGGTTTCCAACGGCAGAAGCCACGCCTGGTTTACGGGCTTTTCGGCTAAGGAAGATTTACCCTATGCCATAGTCGTCTGTCTGGAAAACGGCGGTCTCGGCTACACTCACGCCATACCTGTGGCCAATAAAGTTATGCAGGCTGTGGCGAAGGCAAACTGATTAAACAACAGAACCACCGTATGGGCACAAAGCCTTTACGGTGGTCGCTTTAATTTTTAGCTGAAAGAATATGTCTTACCCTTTTCTGTCATAAATGAGGTTACTCCGTTTTCAAAGGAGGTCTCCATCTCCTTACCCTCTTCATCGTAAACTATCATAATTTTTCCGTCGTACTTAAGAGAGCATTTTCCGCCTGCATTTGATTTTACAGTAGCAGACTTGAGCTTATCCTTTTCCCATTTGATTGACACCTCGAAGTTACCTCTTGCCATAAGACCCTTTATTTCGCCCTCATGCCAGGAGGAGGGAAGAGCGGGCAGAACAGCGATATAGTCACCGTGGCTCTGCAGAAGCATTTCGCAGACACCTGCAGTAAAGCCGAAGTTTCCGTCAATCTGGAAGGGAGGATGAGTGCCGAAAAGGTTTTTCAGTATCGCACCCTTCATTATGTTTTCCACGATAAGATTACACTTTTCACCCTCGCCTAAGCGTGCATAGGAAAGCAGACGGATAGCAAGACCCCAGCCTGTACTTTTGTAGCCTCTGTCGTCAAGGGTGGTGAGTGCGGCTTTTTTCAGCTTTTCATCGTCGGGTGAAATCTGACTGAAGGGATAAAGAGAGAGCAGATGGGAAATATGGCGGTGCTTTCTCTGAACATTCTTTGTTCTGAAGCCTCTCATAAAGAAGCTGTCCTCATCGAACCACTCCTTGATCTGTCCCCATTTACCTATATGGAGAGGCTTGAGACGGACTATCTGTTTTTCTACAGTATCAATTACCTCTCTGTTAACTGTATCGCCGTAGCCCTTATCTGTAAGCTCCTTCGCAGCATGAAGAAGGTCGGAGTAAAGATTATACACGATACACTGGTCATAGGTGTTACCTGCGGCTACGGGACCGTGTTCAGGTGAATAACCGGGAGAAACCACAAGTCGGTTACTCTTTTTATCCTCGATGAGAAGCTGTGTCCACATAAGAGCACATTCCTCCATAGCAGGATAGATGTCGTTTTTCAGCTTTTCGATGTCAAGTGTAAAGCGGTAATAGTCATAAATTCCCTGTAATGCCCATGCACCGTTAGTGGGTGCCCAGCCCCACTGCCATTCGGAGCCCATACCCACGAAACCGAGGGGTGTTATCATAGTGTGGAACATAAAGCCTGTGGGCTTTTCGTAATCGGGTGTGCCGTCCTCTTTATCTTCGCCTATTCCGAGGCTTTTGTTAGCCACTATTCTGCCGGGCTTTTTCAGCGAGTTCACAAAGTCAATATAAGGAAGCGCTGTTTCCGCTATGTTAGCCACATAAGCAGGCCAATAGTTCATCTGCACATTTACATTGAAGTGATAGTCACAGCACCAGGCAGGATTGTTTTTCGCATTCCATATACCCTGTAAATTGGCAGGAAGTGAGCCGTCACGGGAGGAGGCGATAAGAAGGTATCTGCCGTACTGAAAAAGAGTGGTGATAAGGCTTCTTTTGTTCTCACCTTTTTTGCTGAAACGTTTGAGCATAAAGTCAGTAGTAACGGGGGCTTCCTCCTGACCGAGAGAGAAGGACACACGGTTATAAAGGTCTGTGTAATCCTTTATGTGTGCTCTGTAAAGATCGCCGAAGGTCTTTTCCGATGCTTTGATTACTGTTTCCTTAGCTGTCTGCAAGGGATCTGTATCACTGAAAAAGTTCGGATAATCGTTTATGTAGTTTGTGGCAAGGCTCATAATTACCACCGCTTCTGTTGCATCCTTTACCACAATGCGGTCTTCTTTAAATTCAATATCGCCGTCACTTGAGATTTTTACGAAGCCACCGTATTTCATACCGTTGGCGTCATCTCCGTCTTTACCTTCGAGACCGATGTTAGCCTTGACGGTACCGAAAAGAGAAATACCGTCCTCGTCTGCCTTTACGGTACCCTTCTGCTCGGAAACCACATAAGCCTCAAATCCGAAGGTAGGAAGCTCGGCGCTCTCCTCATCACCGCCCTCGCACTGAAATCTTGCTACGAACACATTGTCCGGATATGAAACAAAATAGTGTCTGGTATAGGATACCTTTTCCATTTTGTAAGAAACCATTGCAGAAGCTGTGTCCAGGTCAAGATCGCGCACATACTTATCGGCAGTCTCGCTTCCGTCGAAATTAAAGTAAAGATTACCGAAGGACTGATAAGCGCCGAAGCCTGTCATATCGCCCTGTAAATTTTTCATCTTTGCCGTGGCTGTCTTATTGTCCCCTGCAGATAGAAGAGACTGAATTTCTCTGTAGACTTCACCTTTATCTTTTTTGCCTGTTCCGCCGTCAAAGCCGGGTACGGTCATACCGCCCGACCATAAGGTTTTTTCGTTGAAGTGGATAAGCTCGGTTTTGATACCGCCGAAAACCTTGGCACCGATTTTACCGTTACCTAAGGGCAGGGCTTCATTTTCCCAGCCGTAGTAGCTCATGTGTGCAGGCTCTTTATAGCATAAATACATAATAGCACCCCTTACTTGATTCGCAATTCTCAATGCGCAATTTTCAATCGCGGGATAGACTTCACCAATGAAGCACTGATATTCCGCCTGATTTACCAAAGAACACATTCCGAACAGCATATTTTTTCTATTATATCTTTTTTTGTCGCTGTCTGTCAACCATAAAAAGTTAAATATAAAATATGATAAAAATACGAGAAAAAATTGATTTTTGAATTAATCTGTGTTATCATATATTATGTATATTTATAATTCAAACGAGAAAGGTTAATTTAATGAAAGAAGATTATCTTGTAACCATCGTCACCCGACAGGAAATCGAGGGAGAAAAGGATCTTTTAGAGGTCACGACCCACGGCCATTTAGAGGGCGAAGGCGACAGTTACACTCTTATATACACCGAACAGGAAGAGGACGGCACTGAAAGCACCACAAAGCTACAGGTGGAAAAAGGCTCTTCGGTTACGGTAAACCGTGAAGGCAGCATCGCTACCTATATGATTATCGAAAAAGAAGTCAGGCACCTTTCCCATCACGTCACCCCCTACGGAAGTTTTTCTATGGGTGTGTGCGGTAAGGAAATCGTGTCCGATATGACCGCTGAAGGCGGAAAGCTCCGATTCAGTTATGCCACAGATATAGAAAAAAATCCTTTGGGCATCATTGAATTCGATATAACAGTCAAAAGAAAAAACAATTACAAAACCGAACAGGAGGAACTTTAATGTCCGTTACAGTAGATAAAGCGCAGAATCAGATAAGACAGACCGTAGCCGATGCCATAGCAAAGGCACAGAGTAAAGGTCTTTTACCCGAAGGCGAAGCAAACGCCTTTTCCGTGGAAGTACCCGCCGACAGAAATAACGGCGACTATTCCACTAACGCCGCAATGGTAAATGCCAGAGCCTTCCGTCTGCCTCCCGTGAAAATCGCACAGGCTATTATGGAAAATGCAGAACTCGAAGGTACATACTTCAAAGAAATCAGAATCGCCGGTCCCGGCTTCATTAACTTTTATCTCTCCGATGTTTACTATGCCGACATCCTTTTCGAAATCAAGGAAGCCGGTGACAGCTACGGCAGAAGCAACTACGGACAGGGCAAAAAGATAAATGTGGAATTCGTTTCAGCTAACCCCACAGGTCCTATGCATATGGGTAATGCACGAGGCGGTGCCCTGGGTGACTGTTTGGCAGGTGTACTCGACTATGCAGGCTATGAGGTTGCCAGAGAATTTTACGTAAACGATGCAGGTAATCAGATCGAAAAATTCGGTCTTTCTCTCGACATAAGATACCGTCAGCTCTGCGGTGAAGAAATCGAGCTTCCCGAGGACAGCTACCACGGTGAAGACATCACTGAAAGAGCGGGAGAGTTCAAGGCTGTTTACGGTGACAGCTTTATGTCAAAGACTGAGGAAGAAAGAAGAAAAGCTCTGGTCGAGTTTGCTCTTCCGAAAAACCTCGAAAATATGAAAAAGGCTATGGAAAAATACCGTATCGACTACGACCTCTGGTTCAGCGAGCTGACACTCCATAACGGTGGTGAGCTTCAGGAAACTATCGACCTTCTTACAAAGGGCGGCTACACCTACGAAAAGGACGGCGCTCTCTGGTATAAAAATAAAGAGGTACAGACAAAAATGCTCCTTCGTGAAGGCAAAACTCAGGAGTATATCGATAAATTAGAGCTCAAGGACGATGTTCTCATCCGAGCCAACGGTAATCCCACTTATTTCGCCGCTGATATTGCCTATCACAGAAACAAGCTCGAAAAAAGAGGCTTTGACAAGGCTATCGACGTATGGGGCGCTGACCACCACGGCCACGTAGCCCGTATGAAGGGTGCTATGGAGGCTGTAGGCATCGACTCCGACAGACTCGACATTCTCCTTATGCAGTTTGTACGTCTCGTCCGTGACGGCGAAGTGGTAAGAATGTCAAAGAGAACAGGTAAGGCTATTACCCTCGTTGACCTTCTCAATGAAGTTCCCATCGACGCGGTCCGTTTCCTTTTCAACATCAGAGAACCGGGCTCACTTATGGACTTCGACCTTGACCTTGCCGTAGAGCAGAGCTCACAGAATCCCGTTTATTACTGCCAGTATGCGCACGCACGAATCTGCAGCATCCTCGCAAAGCTCGAAGGCGAAGGTATCAAATCAAGAGACTGCTCAAGCGAAGAACTGCAGAAGCTTACCTGTCCCGAGGAAAGAGAGCTTATCCGCTTCCTTTCCACTCTCGGCGACACCATCATCGGTGCAGCAAAGAACTATGACCCGGCAAAGGTTACTCACTATGCCGTTGACCTTGCCACACTTTTCCATAAGTTCTACAGTGCCTGCCGTGTAAGCGTGGAGGATGAAGGTCTTATGCAGGCCAGACTTTTCCTCTGCATCTGTGTCAGAGATACTATGAAGAGTATTCTTACGATGCTTAAGGTTGACTCTCCTGAAAGAATGTAATGTATTTTTATTGCATTACGGCAAAATACTAAAAAAGTAAAGTAAATTTTAACTGAGTAATCCATAATAAAATAAACTTCAAAGAAAGAGAGAAAATATTATGAATCCTGAAAAAATTCTCGTTGTTGATGACGACCTTAACATCTGCGAACTCTTAAGACTTTATCTCACCAAAGAAGGCTACAATGTAGTTATAGCCAACGACGGACAGAGTGCCGTTACCACCTTCCAGGAGGAAAGCCCCTCTCTCGTGCTTCTCGACATTATGCTTCCCAAGCTTGACGGCTGGCAGGTTTGCAGGGAAATCAGAAAATTCTCCGAAACTCCCATCATTATGCTCACTGCCAAGGGTGAAGTATTCGACCGCGTTTTAGGTCTCGAGCTCGGTGCCGATGACTATGTGGTAAAGCCCTTCGATACTAAGGAAATCGTAGCCAGAATCAAGGCTGTCCTCCGCCGCAGTGCTTCCTCCGCCACTGAGGAAATCAAGGAAGTACACTACGATAAGCTTTCCATCAATCTTACCAACTACGAGCTCAAGGTGGGCGGTGTTCAGATTGACACCCCTCCCAAAGAAATGGAGCTTATCTTCCACCTGGCAAAAAACCCCAACCGTGTGTTCACCCGTGACCAGCTTTTAGATGAGGTATGGGGCTACGATTATTACGGCGACTCCCGAACTGTTGACGTTCACGTTAAGCGCCTTCGCGAAAAATTAGAGGGTGCATCAGACAAGTGGGAGCTCCGTACCGTATGGGGCGTAGGCTATAAATTCGAAACAAAAGAATAATCGACTGTCTCGCCGAATTAAGTTTAAACGCCTGATTTTTCAGGCGTTTTCTTGAAAAGAGGGAAGAAAAATGGCAAAAAGAAAAAAAATAAGACGAAGGAAAAAAGCGGGTATACTCAGAAAATACTTCTTCCGTTCTGCCGCAACCGTTGTTGCAGGCTTTATCACCCTGTGCTTCATAATGATGTTTTTCATCGGCAGCCAGTGGTGGGACGAAAAGAATGTTTCTCTTAACCGTAACATAAACAATATATGTGAAACCTATACCTCTCTTTCCATCCACAAAAACTCTCAAAAAAGCAAGGCTGAAGCAGCGGCAGCAGAAATGACTCTCCATAATGTTCTGAGCACTATGGGAAAGGCTACACTCTCCGAATATTTTATTACGGATATATCAGGAAATGTCCTTTATTGCAGTGACTGTGATGCCGGAAAGTATCACGGATGTGAAAATCACCGCAACTACCATGTGTCAGAGGAACATATAAAAAGAGCTCTTAAAGGCAGATTTTCCGATTACATCGGTGATGCAGACTTTGAAATAGGCTCTTTCGTTGTTGTCTCTCCCGTTTCGGACGGAAATACTCCTGTAGCTGTTGTTTTCGGTGTAGAGGATGCGATTACGGGCCTCGTGCCTTACAGTGTGCGGATTATCGAATCATTCTTCTATTCGCTGATTATTGCATTGATAGCCGTGTTTATTGCCCTTTTCTTCATAACGAGAGATATTGCCATGCCTCTTTCCGATATGCAGAAAATTACCGACCATTATGCTAAGGGAGACTTTGACCATAAAGCAAGAGAGAACTATAAAAACCGCGAGCTTAATGACTTCGCAAAAGCACTTAACAAAATGGGCTACGAACTGAAGATAAACGAAGATTCCCGAAAGAGCTTCGTTGCCAATGTTTCTCACGAGCTGAAAACACCAATGACCTCCATAGGCGGATTTATTGACGGTATTATGGACGGTACCATTCCTCCGAGTGAAGAGAAAAAATACCTTGGCATAGTATCAAATGAAGTCAGAAGACTATCGAGAATGGTAGTTTCAATGCTCAACCTTTCGAAAATCGAGGCAGGAGAAATCGAACTGTCACCCATCATCTACGATGTAAGCGCACAGGTATTTGAAACTCTTCTCTCCTTCGAGAAAACCATCAACGAAAAGCATATAGAAATCGAAGGCTTCGAGGAAATCGGCTCTGTTCTGATGCGCGCTGATAAGGACCTGATTCAGCAGGTTATCTATAATCTTATCGATAATGCCGTAAAATTCACTCCCGAAAAGGGCACCATAACCGTTTTCGCTGAAAATGACGGCGAGGTTACAAAGGTATCCATCCGAAATTCGGGCCCCGGTATCTCCGAGGAAGAAATCGCACGTATTTTCGAGCGCTTCTATAAGGTGGATAAGTCCCGTTCCTACGACACCAAGGGCGTAGGTCTCGGACTTTACATCGTAAAAACCATCATAAATATGCACGACGGCGAAATCTCCGCTTCAAGCAAGCAAGGCGAATATACGGAGTTTTCCTTCGAAATCCCCTATATTTACGAATAATTAGAGTTTTTTAAACTAACTTTTAACGTAAAAAGTTATTCTCTATTCATAAAATCAAAACGGCAAAATACAAAAGGAGCAAATACTTATGAACGACAACGAAAACAGATTTGACGGCTTCACCGGGGAAGAAGGGACGGAAAGTGTCACTCCCCCTCAGGAAAATCCCTCACCCTATTTTTCCTTCGATTTTCCGAAGCCTCCACTATATTCCGAAGACGGTGCACAGAAGGATGCTTTTTCTTCTGCAGAGGAACCTATAAATACTCAGCCCGTCTTTAATCCTTATGCCCCTCCCGAAAGCAGTACCTATCACTACACATCAGCAAATATGCCTCACAGTGAAGAGCCTGCCCCTTCTCAACAGCCTCCTCACAGGACATATCAGCCTCAGCAGAACTATAATTTCGGCACACAGCCCTCCTATCAGCCCGCTCCCGAAGAGCCGAAAAAGAAGGGCAAGGGTAAAACTGTAGCAGCAGTTATTATCATTATCTGTCTTATTGCAGGTGCCGTTGCGATGGCTCTGAGCTTTTCTGACCGAGGCAGTACCATACAGCCTTCACAGAATGATACCACCGCTCAGACAGAGACTCCCACCACGGCTGATTCTGTCTATGCCACCACACAGCCCGGCACCGTAGACCTTTACAACTCCGTTATCGTTGCCGAAAAGGCAAGACCCAGCGTAGTAGGTGTTATGACTTATAAGCAGGGACAGCTCGACGGCGAAGGCTCAGGTGTTTTATGGAAGGAAGAAAACGGTTTCACCTATGTCATCACCTGTGCACACGTCATCAATTCAAAGGGTGTAACTTACGGTGTTATGCTCGAAAACGGCAAAACCTACGAGGCAGAAATGGTAGCCGCCGACACAAGAACAGATATCGGTGTTCTTAAAGTAGAGACTACAGGCCTTCCTTTAGCAGAAATAGGCAATTCAGCTACCCTTAAAATCGGCGAACCTATTTACGCCATCGGCAACCCGGGCGGAAGTGCTTTCTTCGGCTCAGTAACTGACGGTATCGTGTCCTCCATCGACCGTTCCATTTCTTCCACCTACACTATGACCGTAATTCAGCACAGTGCCGCCATCAACCCCGGTAACTCAGGCGGTGCCCTCGTAAACACTTCGGGTCAGGTCGTAGGCATCAATTCATCTAAAATCGCCGACACGGAATACGAAGGTATGGGCTTCGCAGTACCTATGTCCATCGCTCTTCCCGTGGCACAGGCTCTCGTACAGTACAAATATGTACCTAACAGACCCAAGCTCGGCATCGAATATGCAGCTGTAAGCTCCTATCAGCTTTACAGTATGGTCGTTTCCATCAAGGGACTTCCTCAGGGCTCTCTCGTTATCGCAGGTATTTCTGCCGACAGCTCACTGGCCAACACTGAAGCAGAGGTGGGTGACCTCATCATCGGTGTAAACGGCAAGGAAATGAAGGACTCAAGTGTTCTTCTCGACCTTATCGAAACAGGGGCGGTAGGTGATACTCTCAAGCTCACCCTCTGCCGTATCGAAAGCAGAACCTACAAAACCACTACCTTCGATGTAACCATCACTCTCGTCGAGGATAAGGGTGCTTCCGTAGAGGAAGAAACCACCACAGAAGCTTATAATGAAGGCGGTTATTACTACGGCGGCGCAAGTGATTTCGAAGATTTCTTCAATGATTATTTCGGATTTGGTTGGTAATAAAAAGTAAAAAAAGTGCAGTCACGGATGCTGAAGTCCGTGACCGCTTTTATGTAAGTTGGTAAATTAGAAGTTATTAGGAATGTTTACTTCTGCTTCTTACCAAAAGGGCGATTCATATATTTGGGATTAATATAAATAATGTAGATTAACATAACCGAACCCATCAAGGACAATCCCACAAGGCCCATTTTGAAATAGAATACACACAGAGCGATGATGAATTGAATCAGACAGTATATCAATTCAATCTGAGTGTTTTTCTTTCTCTGTTTAATATCCTGTTCAAACATTAAATTTCTTATCATCCATATAGAGCAAATGCTAAGCAAAATTATCTTTATAATTGATAAACGATAATCCGGTGTCTCTTTTCCGTCAACGATATTGTAGGAATTTTGAGTACAAGAGTAAAGAAAACCTGTCTGAAAAGCTATTGCCAATATGGAAAGATTTGTGCGTAAAATTAATTTTGGTTGCTTTTTGCTTTGTCGGGTACGCTTTTCGTCTGGTTCCTCGGCGTAGCTCACAGGGTTAACAAGCTCAGAAAGGCTGATTTCGAATAGTGTAGCCAATTCTGTGAGATTATGCGCAGTCGGTTCCGATTGGCCGGTTTCCCACTTTGATACAGCCTGTCTGCTTACACCAAGTCGGTCAGCGATATACTCTTGCGACAGTTTCAGTTCCTTTCTTTTGTTTCTTATGTTTTCGTTTAAACTCATATCGTTCACCTCCTACTTACATTCTACGGAAACAGGAAATTAAAGTCCACCAACTATATGTCAACTGTTAGTTGCATATGTTGCATATTATATCGGGCGTAGCTTCGTAATGTGAATTCTTCTTTATAGAGAAAAAACACATTCACTGTTTATTTATATGAACACTAAAGCAATCGTCATATTGATTAATTACGCTTTCAAAAAATGAAATGTCATCTTCAGAAACTCTTTCTATATACATTTCTGTGCCGTAATGAGCACTGCAAAAGAAGCATTTTTCATTTTCAACATTTATCGTAAAATACTTCGTCATCTTGTTATATATGCTTTTATCACTTGATTCTTCCGATAAAAGCTCTGCAAGAAGTTCTGCAGAAACAACACCTTTAACGGAAACCTCGTTTTTATCTTCCGAAGTATTTCCGTATAAAGACGCTTGTTTAATTTCATCGACCTCTTCTTTCCAACATCTGATTTCTAAAACGTCTCCTGCTTTGATGAAATGTTCTATTAGCTTTCTCCACCAATGTGATGATATTCTGTTATCTATCATTTGTAAACTAATTACACCCATAAAACACCTCGTGCGTAAATTCTTATTTATCATAATAATTATACCACACCAAGTATTATTTTGCAATCGAGTATGATTTTGCCAGTAAAATCAAGGCGGAGCCTTGTATATCATCAATTCTGCAAGAATTGCATATCATCAAAACGCAGTTTTGTATATCATCATTGCGAAAGAGAATATACAGCCTACGGCTGATGATATGCACACTTCGTGTGATGATATACCATTGCTTTCGCAATGGATAAAAAAAAATCCCACTCCTGAGAGTGGGATTTTTTTGGTGATCCACCGGAGATTCGAACTCCGGACACCTTGATTAAAAGTCAAGTGCTCTGCCGACTGAGCTAGTGGATCATCTGACAGCGTGGTTTATTCTACATTAAAAACGTGAAAATGTCAATACTTTTCAGGAAAATATTTGTTATTTAATATCTTTTACCAAAAAGCCCGTTTTATGCAGTAGGAAAATATCAAATATGTCAATAAATATTGAAAATGTGTGTTGGGTGTGATAAAATAATTAGGTTAACAGTTTACCTTATTTGAAAGGAATGATAAGTATGAAATATATAGTTCTTCTTTGCGACGGTATGGCTGACTATGCCGTAGACGCTCTCGGCGGCAAGACACCGATGATGTGTGCACATAAGCCAAATATGGACCGTCTTGCAAAAAGAAGTGAAGTAGGTTTGGTCAAGACTGTGGCTGACGGCTTAAAGCCCGGCAGTGACGTGGCAAATATGAGTGTTATGGGCTTCGACCCGAAAAAATATTACACGGGACGTTCACCCTTAGAGGCTGTCAGCATCGGCGTAAAGCTGAAGGATGACGATGTGACTCTCCGCTGTAATTTAGTTACTCTTTCCGAGGAGGAAAAATTTGAGGAGAGAACTATGGTGGACTACTCCGCAGGTGACATCAGCACTGAGGAAGCCGCCAGGCTTATCGAGGCTGTGGAAGAGGCCTTCGGTAATGAGAAGTACAAATACTACAGCGGTGTAAGCTACCGCCACTGTCTCGTAGTGTCCGAGGGTACCACAGACCTTGGTGATATGACACCGCCTCACGACATCAGCGACAGGGTAATCGGCCCCTACATTTCAAAAAGCGAAAATGCAAAAGAGCTTATCGGTATGATGAAGAGAAGTTATGCGGTGCTGAAGGACCATCCCGTTAATCTTGACCGCATAAGCAAGGGAAAAAGAACCGCCAACTCCATCTGGCTCTGGGGCGAGGGCAATAAGCCCATCCTCCCCTCTTACACTGACCTTTACGGTATCGAGGGCTCCGTCATTTCCGCCGTTGACCTGCTTAAGGGTATCGGTATCAGCGCAGAAATGAGCACTCCTGATGTAGAAGGTGCCACAGGCTACATCGACACTAACTTCGTCGGCAAGGCTGAAAAGGCTCTCGAGGAGCTGGAAAACGGCAAGGATTTCGTTTACATCCACGTGGAAGCACCAGATGAATGCGGTCACAGAAACGAACCTGAAAACAAGGTTAAGGCTATCGAGCTTATCGATGAAAAGATACTTTCTCTCCTCCTTAAGGAACTGGAAAAGTATGATGATTACAAGATTATGATTTTACCTGACCACCCCACTCCCATCGCTACGAAGACCCACGCAAGCGACCCCGTACCCTATCTTATCTATCATAAAAAGGGCGAGAAAAAGGGCGTGGAGACCTTCACCGAGGAAACAGCCAAGGCAACAGGTAATTACATAGAAGACGGTCCGTCCATTATGGGCAAATTTATAAAGGAGATGTAAAAAATGGTAGAAATCAATAAAGACCTGGCTCTTCAGAACTTTCAGAAGATAGTAAGAGTCAAGACAGTTTCAAATAAAGACGATGAAATTTACAAAGAGGAATTCCGTTCATTCCTTCCTTTACTTAAGGAGCTTTATCCCGAAACCTTTAAGGTAGTAGAGTGTCAGCTTATCAATGAGTTCGGTATTCTTATTCATTGGAAGTGTAAGAACAGTGCTAAAAAGCCCATCGTTCTTATGGCTCATCACGACGTAGTCTCCGACGAGGGTCAGAACTGGAAGCATCCCGCTTTCGAGGCTGAAATCATCGACGATGTTATCTGGGGCAGAGGTACCATCGATAACAAGTGCATCTTCACTGCTATTTTAGAGGCTATGGAAGGTCTTATCAAGGATGGCTTCACACCTGAAAGAGATATTTACTTCGCTTCTTCAAACAACGAGGAGGTAGCAGGTGAAACTATGCCCGAAATCGCTAAGTGGTTCGAGGCGAACAATATCACTCCCGAATATGTTTTAGACGAGGGCGGCGCAGTTATGCTCGAGCTTCCCATGGGCGTCAAGATACCCTATGCTATGATCGGTCTTTCCGAAAAAGGCTTCGCAAAGATTACCCTCACCGCATACAGTAAAAGTGCCGCTCACTCTGCTAAGGCTGTTTCAAGTAAAAAATCCGCACCTGAGCAGATTATCGATGCAGTAAATGCTATCAGTAAAAACCCCACTCCCTCCACTATCACTCCCGCTTTAGAGGGTATGCTCAAGGCCTTCGCTCCCAATGTGGATGCACCCTTAAAGCAGATATTCAATAACATTAATCTCCTCAAGCCCGTAGTTAAAAAGGCTATGGAATCCATCCCCGATGCTGCGGCTATGATAAGAACGCAGATTACTCTCACCTCTCTTAAGGCTTTCAACGAAAAGGGAACAGTCCCTGACACAGCCTCAGCTACTTACTCCGTAAGACTTGCTCCCCAGGATAAGTTCGAGGACATTCTCGCTCACATACAGAAGGTCGTAGGCGAAGATATCGAAATCGAAACCGAGAGAAAGAGAGAGGCTCCTCCTATTTCCGATTTCCACACAGATGGCTTCGAATATATCAAGGAGACCGTCAAGAAGGTTTACCCCGGCTACGGTGTAGCACCCTTCATCCTTAATGCGGCTACAGACTCGAGACATTTCTCACATCTGTGCAACACCTATCGCTTCGGTGCTTTTGCCATTAATAATGAGCTGTTCTCCTCTGTACATAATGAGGACGAAAGACTTCCCGTGGCAGAATTTAAAAAGTCCATTGATTTCTATGTGGAATTTATGAAGGGACTTAAGTAAGTGCAGAGTGCAAAGTGCAAAATGGCGAGGGAAGATTTTTGGAATGAGTAAGTTATATTCCGCCCCGTAAACTGAATAAAATATTGGGGCTGTTGCAGTAAGATGCAGAAGGCTTTTTCTTCGCTCCGAAGGCGTATGATTATACTCCGAGAGGGCGAAAAAACGTCTAAAAAAGCAAAAAAATATTCTATGCAACAACATTTTATTCTATATAATAATTAAAACAGATGTGTTTTAAGTCAGAATCCAACTTAAACACACCTGTTTTTTGTTTTGCTTTTTGGTCTGCGCTTAGTGCAACAGCCCCTTGATTTTGAATGTTTTATTTTCTTATAACTTCTGCAAACTCATAGGAAACAGTAAACTCTATTCGTTCCAGGTCGGCTGTTTCAGCTTCAATTTCTGACAAATAATGTCCGTTTTCCTGTTCTTCCAGAGAATCACCCATCCACCAGGTTTTTTCGAGAGATTTTACATCGAAATCAGGTGTTTTTATTTTATAATTATATAATAATATCTTTTCAATATCCCTTTCATACAGAGCATTTTTGCTGTCGAGACATATTTCAAGGCAGTTCCATTTCGAATTTTTATCCTTATAATCGGGAACTAATTCTTTTTCAGAAACTGAAAGAATTTGTGCATCGTGCAGACCTGATTTCCAATACCAATCAGGAAACTGAGCATAATATTCTTCGATTTCCAATGCTCTTTTCAGGATGTTTTTAGCCGATTCCAAGGCTTTGCTTTTGCTCATATAAACACCTGCTTTCTTGTTTGCCTTAAGAGGGCGGTGTATCACTTATTCATTTACGAAATTTGTCCCGCGATTGCGCATTCCAAATTTCGCATTCCGCATTAATTATTTCTCGTCCACATTCGGGAATATTGTCGCCATAATTGAAGCAGGTGTGATGCTTCTTACGAGTCTGCCTACGGTCTCCTTAACTCTTATAAGAGCATTCGGATCCCATTCACGCTCGTGACAGAGAGTGATACCCAGAGAGGCGAGGAAGTCCTTCTGATTTTTCACTCTCACCTTAAAGGAAGCGTAGTCGGCACTCTCTACCTCTGTCCATCCTCTTTCCGCTACGGCGATAAGACGGGGGAAGCACATATAGCTCATACGGTCGAAGTCTTCGATGTACTCTGTCCAGATAGGTGTCTCCACACCGAGAACATTCTTTTTACCTTCCTCTGTAAGTCCCTCAAGATAGGGATTATAGTCATAGGTCTTTTTAAGCGGTGTCATGCCGTAAACATAATCGAGATAGTAATGATAGAAGTCCTCGATGATTATCTTGCCGCCGCCGTTAGCATAGGGCACACATCTGTTACCTCTGTCCATCCAGTCGCAGATTACGGTATCCTTGTCGATAATGCCTGAATTAAGGCTTTCATTCCAGGCGAGAGCCGTGTAGCCCTTGTCCTTGAGGTAAGCAATGATTTTATTGGCAAACCAGCCCTGAAGCTGTTCTTCGTTTTCGAGGCCTTCATCCTTTATTCTCTGCTGACATCTTACGCAGTTGCACCAGCGTGCCTTTGGGGCTTCGTCACCGCCGATGTGCATATAGGGGTACGGGAAAAGCTCGCAGAGCTCGTCGATAATATCGAAGCAGAATTTAAACACATCGTCATTACCTGCACAGAGGATATTTTTGAAAATACCGCCTACTGTTTCTACAGGCACCTGTACACCTCGGCAGGAAAGCTCGGGATAGGTGGAAATAATGGCTGTAGTATGACCGGGAAGGTCAAATTCGGGTATAACCTCGATAAACCTTTCCTTACAGAAAGCCACAATGTCTCTGATTTCTTCCTTGGTATAATAACCGCCGTACTTCTGCATATTCTTTGAGCCGAAGCCGTGACAGTCTCTCCAGGAGCCCTTCTGATTTAAAAGAGGATGCTTTTCGCTCTCTATTCTCCAGCCCTGGTCGTCGCAGAGATGCCAATGAAAAATGTTCATCTTATATCTTGCCGCAGCCTCGATGTAGCGCTTAATTTCATCCACGGACTGCATATGTCTTGCCGAGTCAATCATAAAGCCTCGGTATGGGAAAGCCGGCATATCGGTGATTTTCATTAAAGGCACCTTACCCATTTCCTGAAGCTGACTTAAGGAAAGGTGTGCGTAATATTTTCCCTTTTCGCCCTTTGAGGTAATCACTATTTCATCCTTTTTTATTTCGAGGCAGTAGTATTCCTCGGGGTGAATGTCATTTGTTTCATAACGGACAGGTAAATCCTTTATCCATACTTCTCCGCCGTAAAATTCGGCTTTATTCGGTTTCGGTATAATGTTAAGCTGCATATTTTCTCCTCCTTGAAGGTTTCTTTCCCTTTGATTATATAATATCGGAGTAAGATTTTCAATATATCGGTCAAGTTTTCTTCTTCACTTTAATATTTATTAATGGGTGATGCTATTTTGTACGAAGGATTTTACGGTCTTCTTTTCGGTATCGGACTTTTTCTTTACAGCATAAATATAATGAGTGAAAAAACACAGGAGGCCTTCGGTGACAGTCTTAAATCCTTTTTAGGCAAGACTGCACGGGGGAAGTGGACTTCGATACTGACAGGTACTGCAGTAACTGCAGCAGTGCAAAGCTCCACTGCGGTAACGGTTATGCTCATCTCTCTGGCGGAAAGCGGTATAGTGTCTCTTTTTCAGGCTGTGGGCATAATTATGGGCGCCAATATGGGTACCACGGTTACAAGTCTGCTTATAGCCTTCGATTTCTCTGCTCTGGCACCGTTTTTTATAGTTTTCGGCGCCTTCCTTAAGCTTTTATGCAGTAAAGAGAAAATCCGTGCTGTAAGCGAAGTAATTCTTGCTTTCGGTATGCTTTTCGCAGGGCTGGAAGCTATGTCGGGTGCTTTTTCTTCTTTACGTGATAATCCTGTATTTCTAAATATGATAGTTTCTGCCTCAGGTAAGGTAGGCGGAATTTTAAGCGGTATACTTATGACAGTTATTATACAGAGCTCATCTGCCACCGTAGGAATACTTCAGGGCCTCGCCGCAGAAGGTCTGGTAAGCCTGGATGATGCGGTATACGTAGTACTCGGTCAGAACATCGGGACAGTTCTTACGTCTGTTTTAGCTTCTGTAGGCAGAAACACCAATGCAAAACAGATAGGAAAAATACACCTGATATTCAATATAGCAGGCTGTCTGTTTTTTCTTCCGCTGTGTGCTTTTCTGCCTGTGGGAGAGTGGCTGTCACATATCGGAAACCCATCCTTAGCTGTGTCAGTTTTCCATATCGTGTTCAACATAGTGAATACGGTTATACTTCTGCCCTTTTATGACAGGTTTGCCGAAGGAAAAAAGAAACAAAGAGTAACCACATACAAAAAAACGAAGCTATAAAAACCTGATTTGATTTGCGATACAGTAGGGACACGGTGTGTGCCGTGTCCATGACCTGTTTGTTTTACTTTAGTTTTTTATATCTTTTAAAGTTCGCCTTTATGATTTACTGAACTGCTTTCTTTTATGTTCTTTTCCGCTCGAGCCGCTCGGGCTTTTACTTTGCCCCGGTCGGCAAAGTAAACAAAGCTCCCTTTTCTTTTGGCGGGAAAAGAGTGTGCTGTTAAATTGAGTGTAATTATACATTAAGAGTTCGGTTTTATTAATCCGTTCAGAAACAATTACTTTCCCTTGTGGGCGACCCGTGGCAGAGGCAAAGACAGCCGATGAGTTTTCGGGTTTAAAGGCAAGCTCACTTAACCACTGTTTCTTTTGTGTGGTTGAATGTTTTTATGGAGCTTGAACAAATATAAAAAACGTAAAACCATTGTATCGCTGAAAATTTCGGCTTTACAATGGTTCTTGTTGCATTAATTTACTTGTTTTTAAGGATTGTAATACTCTTTTACAGCCCCTATCTGATTAATCAAAGCACCTTTGAAAGGAACTCCTTTGCTCTTTCGCTTTTCGGGTTAGCAAAGAATTCCTCAGGAGTGGCTTCTTCCACGAATCTTCCCTCATCCATAAAGACGATTCGTGTGCCTACCTCACGGGCAAAGCCCATTTCGTGGGTAACTACTACCATAGTCATTCCCTGATTAGCAAGCTCCTTCATAAGCTCGAGAACCTCGCCTACCATTTCCGGGTCAAGAGCTGAGGTGGGCTCGTCGAAAAGGATTACGTCGGGCTCCATGGCAAGTGAGCGCACAATGGCAACTCTCTGCTTCTGTCCACCTGAAAGCGAGGAGGGATAAGCGTCTGCCTTTTCCTCCAGACCGATTCTTTTAAGCAGCTCCACAGCCTTTTCTCTCTCCTGCTTTTTGATGTCAGCCAGAGAGACTGTCACAGGAGTGATTTCACCCTTTTTAAGGTGAAGCTTTATGAGAAGGTTGTCTCTTTTCTGCTTTTTGATGTTCTTTTTTGCCACATAAACGGGAGCCATCATAATGTTTTCGATAACTGTCTTATTGGCAAAAAGATTAAAATGCTGGAAAACCATACCCATTTTACGGCGGTGCACATTGATGTCTACCTTCGGGTCGGCTATATCCTCGCCGCCGAAGATAATGGAGCCGCTTGTGGGGTCCTCCATACAGTTGAGACAGCGCAAAAAGGTGCTTTTACCCGAGCCCGAGGGTCCGATAACTACCACCTTTTCACCTTTTTTGATGGTGGTGGAGATATTCTTTAAAACACTGTTATCACCGAAGGATTTGCAAAGGTCGGTGACCACGATGAGGTTTTCGTTTTTACCTGTCACTCTTCCTCAGCCTCCTTTCCATAAGCTTGATAAGCAGGGTGATTATCATAACAATGGCGATGTAAATGACTGCCATTACCAGGTAAGGCACCATATATTCATAGGTGCGGCTGCCAATGCTTCTGAATGCCTTGTAAAGGTCTGTGGCGCCGACGAAGGAAACAACGGAAGTTTCCTTAACCAGAGCGATGAACTCGTTACCGAGAGTGGGAAGAATATTCTTTATGGCCTGTGGGATAACGATTTTTATCATCGTGGCTCCGTAAGACATACCCACACTTCTGCCGCCCTCCATCTGACCCGGGTCAACGGAAAGGATACCGCTTCGCATAATTTCCGAAATGTAAGCACCCGAGTTCATACCGAAAACGATGATGGCAACGGATACGGAGTCCACTCTGTTAAAGCCCAGAAGAGGAAGAACAACATAATAGAACACAAGAAGCTGTACCACTATGGGAGTGCCTCTGAAAAGGCCTACATAGAAGGAGCAGATGCCGTCCAGGATTTTGGGAAGCGTCTTATACTTCGGAAGCACTCTTACCACGGCGATGAGAGTACCGATGAGAATACCGATTAAAAGACCGCTTATTGCAATTATCATAGTGTTCTGCAAGCCCTCGAGAACACTTTCATAAGCACCTTTTTCGATAAACTGCTCTAAAAATTTTGCAATTTTTATTTCAAAATCAAGCATATTTTAAACCCTCTTAAACAAAGCAATGCCCCACTTTGAAAGTGAGGTATTGCATATAATGATTTACTTTTATCAGCCGTTGATGGTTTCAACGATGGAAACTGCGGGGTCAGCATCAACGATAACGAAGTCAAGGTTGCCGTTAACAAGGTCCTGTGTGGCAAGAGCTGCGCTGTCGTAGGTTACAGCCTCTGCATTTGCAATGCCTGCAAAGCCGAAAGCCTCGTTACCCTCAATGTAGGACTGACCTGTGGTACCTGTCTGTGCACCGATTTTTGTGCCTTCTGCAAGACCGGCAAGAACTGCTTCAACCTCTTCTGCTGTGGTGCAGGCGTCAAATCTGGTATCGTCAGCCTTAACGATGATTTTCTGTGCTGATTTGTAATAGGGAGTGGTGAAGGTTACGGACTCTTCTCTTTCGGGGTTGATGGAAAGACCTGCGATAGCGATGTCGCATTTCTGCTGACCTACTGCAAGGCAAACAGAATCAAAGTCCATATTGTCGATTACAAGCTCTTTGCCGAGTTCTTTGGCTAAAAGAGCGGCAACTTCCATATCGATACCGTAGTAAAGGTCGCCTTCCTTGTATTCAAAGGGAGCAAATTCAGCGTTTGTGGCAACTACGAGCTGATCCTTTGAAGCATCGGGCTCTGCAGATGTAACACCCTCGGGAGTACCATCGCCGAGATACTTTGCGCAGATGGCATCAAAGGTGCCGTCCTTGAGAATCTTTTCGATGAAAGCGTTTACGTCAGCAAGAAGCTCGGGCTGATTTTTGTCAACGCCGAAAGCGTATTCTTCGCTGGAAAGCTGAATGTCGATAAGCTTAACCTGTGCTGTTGTGTTTGTGTCTTCATTTCCGCCGCAGGCTGCGAGTGCGAAAAGCATAAGAGCAGCAAGTGCGATTGCTAAGAATTTTTTCATTGGTAATTACCTCCGTAAATTTTATGATGCGGATATTCTATCACTAAAAAATACCTTTGTCAATGTTTTTATGCAAAAAATATGCAAAATAATGTATATTTATGAAACCACACTGTTTACGGTTACATTTTTAATGAAAGGTGTCTCGGGAATAAGAGAAGCGAAGCTGTAGTCACCTGAGTTAGAGAAGGTAATTTCATTCTCACCCTTTTCCAATGTAAGATTAAAGGTCATAGTCTTATATGTATAATCGCTGTAGGTGTTTCTGCAGAAAATGTCTCTGCCTTCACCACCGTTTACACTGACGGTGAGATATCTTTCGATAAGGTCCACATTATAGTCGTGATAACCGCCCTCAGAATTATTCGAATAAAGGACAGTTACACGGTAGTCGCCTTTTTCGGGAGCGGTCACCTTAAAGGTACCCTTACCTTGTCCGCCTGTTATGCTGCCGAGATAGGTGTTTCCGTATTTATCGGTGAGAATCTCTGCGCCGTCACTCACTGTAATATCCTTCGCTTCGATAACTGCTGTGGGACCCTTAGGCTCTGCCTTGGTGAGTTCAAGAGCAGAGGGAGAAGAAAGGATAATTTCATTGAGGCCTCGTCTGAGATAAACCGTACTGCCGTTTTCAGCCTTTGCCTTTGCTCCGTCGATGCTTATTTCATAACTGCCCTCGCTGAGTCCCATACAGTAGTATCCGTCCTCGGGCGCTACGGCAAGATATTCGGTTCCGTCGTCGGAGTCGTCAAGGACAGCAACTGTATTATCCTCCACTGCCTTCGACATAAGGAGGCTGTCGAGAACGAAGGTGCCCTCATTATGTGAAAACTCGATGGTATGTATGCCCGGATAAAGGTCAACATAAAGAGTTTTTACTGTGGTATATTCACTCTTGATAGTATTTTCGAGCATTACTTCGGTGGTATTTCCGTCGAGGGTAAAGTTTGCCACGGCGTAATCTCTGGTGTTTTTCTTTCCGCCGTCATTGTGCTTACCGTAAATTATATCAAGCTTATAGGTTGCTTTTTCCTTTGCGTTAACGGTGATTCTTACTCCGTCACCCTCATTTTCCATTCCGCCAACCATGCCCTTCTGCTGACCAGTGGTAGCATAGGCGCTGTCGTAGGTATAGGCTTTGCCGAGGAGCTTTCCGTTCTCAAATTCGTATCTTACGGGAAGATTTGTATTTCTGACAACATCAACATCGCCCTCACTTGCTGTTGCAGTTACAAAATATACTGCGTCGGCATCTGTAGAAGGAAGATTGATATTAAGTGTGCCGCAAGAAGGCGAAGCTGTGTACTGTCTTACTAAAACAGGCTCTGAAACAATCCCTGAAAGTCCTTTGTAATAAACGCATTCGACAGTGACGTCAATCCTTTTTCCGAGGTTTGTTTCATCAAGATTTATTATCTTTACAGCACTTCTCTTTTCCTGTCCGTTCACAATCATTTCGACTGTTCTGCCATCATCGGAAACAGAGGCGATGCCGTCGAGTCTGTCTCTGGGGTTATATTTTTTATCTGTTCTGCTTTCGGTTTTAAGCATCTTGCCGTCCATTTCGGCATATCTTCTGTAAAGCCACCAGTTAGAGTTAGGTGAGTTGTCGTCAGCAGCCGTATCATTAAGGTTATTGGCGAGCCTCCAGAATGCCATATCACCGTAAACATTGGTTTCTTCCATACAGATTATATAGTGAAGCATATCTGCGGGATTACCGCATTCCTCCATCTCACCGTATTCCGTTACGATAATGGTGCGCTCGTCAAGACCAAGATTATTTTCGATTCTTCTGTAATCATCCACGTGAGCATACCAATCGGGAACTGACCAATAAGCAAGCTCGTGGTAAATCATAATTTCGGGAATACAGTCATTCTCTGCAGTGTATTCCATAAAGCCTTCCATTTTTGTGGTTTCATAGTCACAGAAGCCGGGACCGCCTATTTTGGCGTCGGGGTCGATGCTCTTTACAAGGTCATAGGTGATTTCCCACGCTTTGTAGAAATTAGCCCTGCCTATGTCGTCGTAGCGGACTTCGCCGTCCACATAATTACCGAACCATATGGCATTGTCACATTCGTTGTAAATGCAGTAAACGATGTCATCGGCATATTCCTTCAGAGAAAGCTCCGTCACCTTTTCTTCCACGATGGGCAAGTATCTTTCATAGAGAAACTCTTCCCAGTCATAAGTGCCGTTCTTTCTCATTTCCATGATTTCCTTATGGCAGTAGTACCAGGTATCGAATGAGTCCTGAAGATAAACCACTCTGTAGTCGCAGTTCGTGAGCTGGTCAGCCACACGGTCCACATCCCCCGTAGGATGCTGAAGACCGCCGATAACCTTCTGAGAAACAGTAGAAATATCAAGGCTGTTCGTCATCGCTTCACTGGGCACACCGGGCTCAGCGAGGCCGTAGAGAAAGCCCGTGGCATAGTTTGAGATTTCGTCTCCTCTGTCACCTGCATCCACCGTAAGAGTGGGCACCCATGCGAGGGGCACAGATTCCAAAAGCATTATAACCGTAATAATAAGTGATATAAGTTTAGCCATTTTTTATTCTCCTTTACATAAACTTTAACAGCTCAGGTAGCTTTTTAATAGCGGGAATAAGGCCCGTAAAAATTTTCATCATCGCTGCGGCAGAGCCTTCATCGTTGAGAAGCATCAGTATGCCCTCTACGGATTTCTCGCTGAAAATACCCTGACCCATCGCATATAAGCCTCTTATGGGACTTTCGAGAACCACATCTCTCATAGGGTCGCCGCCCTGATAATTAGGATCAGGCTTCTTTCCGCCTGTCATAAGAGCTATTATTCTCTTACCCCACTTCGTATGCTCCGCATCCATAAGGCAGTTTTCCACGGTGAACTTATCATTCACATCGAGGTATTTGGGCGGAATGTCTCTGCCTAAAAGTGCTCTGTACTGCTTATCGGGTACATTTTTCACGTCTGCACCGTAGTAGCAGGGTGCTGATTCTCTGTAGTCAGGCACCGATACTTCGGGAAGAGAAGATATAACTTCTGCTTTCGCTGTGAGTCTTATGTCACGGCTCGAGGCACCGATAAGAATTTCAAATTCACCCGATTCCACGTGCCAGTCGTTTATATTAATATTATAGTATGCAAATGCTCTTTTCGAAAGAGTAAAGGAAACTTCCTTTTCTTCGCCTTTTTCAAGGTAAATCTTGGTAAAATCACGAAGCTCCTTAGAGGGTCTGAACACTGTGCTTTCGCAGTCTCTCACATAAAGCTGAACTGTTTCAGCGCCGTCACTGTCACCTGTATTTTTAACCTTACAGGTAACGGTCAGAGTGTCCGTGTCCTTTATGCTTTCAGCAGAAAGTCTTATGTCCGAATACTCGAAGTCCGTATAGGAAAGTCCGTGTCCGAAGGGGAAGAGAACTTCCTTTTGAGCCGTGTCATAGTAACGGTAGCCGATGTAGATACCCTCTCTGTGCTCGGCCGTAAGACCTGTACCCGGATAATAATTACTGCAGGGAACATCGGTTTCCCTGAGAGGATAAGTCTCGGCGAGCTTACCCGATGGGTTTACCTTACCGGAAATTATCTCTGCTATGGCTTTACCGCTTGCCTGACCGCCGAGATATCCGTTAAGTATAGCCTTGACCTTATTTGCCCAGGGCATAACCACCGGTGAACCGCCCGAAATAACCACGGTAACATTTTCATTTACCTTTAAAATCTCCTCTAAAAGCCTGTTATGGGAAAGAGGAAGATTCATAGTCTTTCTGTCATAGCCTTCGCTTTCGTATTCCTCCGTAAGACCGATAAAGAGAAGTACTGCATCAGCCTTTGAGGCCACATTACAGGCATCCCTTACCATAACCTCATTGAGGTCATCCTGCTTTTTGAAGTAACCGGGAGCGAAACTGACCTTATAACCCTCCGCTAAAAGCCCGTCAAAGGCATCGGTGATTTTCGTAGGAACGATAACGGAGCTGCCCGCACCCTGATAGCGGGGCGCTCTCGCCATTTCACCGATAACGGCTACTGTCTTATCCTTTGACAGAGGCAGAGTGTTATTTTCATTTTTAAGTAATACTACAGAGTTTGCGCAGATTTCCGAGGCAAGATTATGATGCTCATCCACGTCATAGTCAAAGTCACCTATAGCTCCCTTAGACTTTTCGATAAGAGTAAGCATTCTGTCAGCGGCGATGTAAAGATAATCTTCATCAAGTGTGCCGTTTCTCACGGCATCGCAGATTTTCTTTGTGCCGTAACCGTTCGAGGAAGGCATTTCCAGGTCGTTGCCGTTTTTCAGACCTTCGATGCGGTTATTTACTGCTCCCCAGTCGGACATAACCACGCCCTCAAAGCCCCATTCCTCACGGAGAATTTTATTCTGGAGATAACCGCTTTCAGTACAGTAGGTAGCACCAACACGATTATAGGCACTCATCACCGTCCAGGGCTGTGCCTTTTTAACGGCGATTTCGAAGGCAGTAAGATAAATTTCACGCAGCGTTCTTTCATCTGCTACACTGTCGATAACAAGTCTGCGTTTCTCCTGACTGTTGAGAGCGAAGTGCTTAAGGGATGTGCCCACGCCCTTGGACTGTATACCGTTAATCATACCTGCGGCAAGCTCACCTGCCAGGATAGGGTCTTCGGAAAAATACTCGAAGTTCCGTCCGCAGAGAGGTGAACGCTTCATATTCACACCGGGACCTAAAATAATGCTGACATTTTCCTTGAGGCACTCCTCGCCCATAGCCTGTCCCATTCTGTAAAGCAAGTCTCTGTCCCAGGAGCAGGCAGTGGTTACTGCAGAAGGATAGCAGGTAGCGGTTACCGACTCTCTCAGGTCTCCGTCGGGCTTGCGAAGACTTAAACCGTGAGGTCCGTCCGTAAGAGTGACCGAGGGTATCCCGAGTCTTTCCACGCCGTTCAGATGCCAGCAGTCCTTACCTGTGCACAGGTCTGCTTTTTCTTCGAGGGTAAGTTTTTCGAGAATGTGTTCGTTTTTCATGTTTTCCTCCGAGGTTTTTGGTTATTTCTATTATATAACTAATTTAAATCAAGGTCAATAAAAAGATGTAAAAAAAAGAACGACCGACGGCCGCCCTTATTGCACACTGTACATATTTATTTTTTAGGCAAGGGCTTCGCCTCATTGGTAAAACCTAAAATGTAATCAGCAGAAACATCGTAATAACGGCATAATGTTACAAGATGCTCCACAGGTAAAGGTCGGCTTCCGCGTTCATATTCTCCGTAATAATTTCTCGCGGTCTTCAAAACTGAAGCAATATCCTGCTGGGTTAAGTCTTTATCTTCTCTAAGGTCTCTTAATCCCTGCAAATAGTGAACTTGTATCATTTTATCACCTCTATCAGGATTTTATAACAGATTACCTGTAAACTATCGGTTTTAGTCGATAATTCGACTAAAAAATATTATCACTCCACCGTAAAACACCCTATTACTGTAAGAACACGGCTTGTGTCTGCCAAAAATCACACCTGCAAAAAAATCTGTCTTAATTATGAGACTTTTCACAGGAGAACTTTAATAATATGCTATAATGACCATGCCGATTGTTGCCAAACTTATTCAGGTTAGTGTGTTCTACCGCAACGCAAGGATGACTGCGCGACAGCATTTTTACAGCAAAAAAGGCAGGGATTTTCTCTGTCTTTTTTGCTGTGCGGACCTCTCCGTCAACCTTCGGGTGCCGCCTTTTCATCCGGGAGACCGACTCCCTTTTTTCCGCTCCGTTGTCACGGACATTCCCCCTGACAGGGGAATCTCCTTCCGGGCATCACACAGGCTCCGTAGGGACACAATGCATTGTGTCCGCAAATAAACCGCAAACCTCACGGTACCGCTACATCCCTGATTCATAGCTTTCAGTTCGAAAATTACAGAAATGTACAAATACCGTAAGATTGAATACGGCTTAAGCAGACACGATACATCGTGTCCCTACGGCCTCTCCGTCTGCTTTCTCTGCTCAAATGCTTTAGCTCCGACGGATTATATCCGACCTACCGATTAAGGCAGGGTTTATGTTTATTCAGCGAACGACCGATGGTCGCCCCTACGGATACCGTGAGGTTTATGTTTATTTTCGGACACGGCATACCGTGTCCGCAGTTCATCCGAACAGATTTTCAAACAGCCGCCTTTTCTCCTTCTCCTTACTGCAGCAGCAGTTACACTCATCCACGCATACGAGCACCGTTTCATCACCGATAACCTGTATGTCCTTCCAGGGAATACGGATATCCTCGCATCTGCCCGAAAGATCGAAAAGTCTGCTCTTGCCCCAGATGATTATAGCGCAGAGCTGTCCGTTTTCACAGCATATTTCCACATCGCTCACACAGCCGAGCCTGTGACCGTTTTTTGTATTGATAACCTCTTTATTGCGAAGGTCCGTAACACAGCAGTTCATATAATACACCTCGTTACAGTTTATGCACGCCGACACATTGTGTGCATAAAAGTAAACATATTATTTATTTCTCCTTATCCGACTCGTAAAAGGCCTGTTTTTTTACATTTCCTCTCTCTTTTACCAAAAAATTTTATCAAAACACTATTTACAATTTGATATTAAAGTGTTAGAATGTTATGTGGTAATTTAATTGCTAAATTATAATGTATAAATACAAGGAGGAAAAATCCAATGGCCAGAAAAATGAAAACCATGGATGGTAACAATGCCGCCGCTCACGTGTCCTATGCGTTCACTGAAGTAGCAGGTATTTACCCCATCACACCTTCCAGCCCTATGGCAGACTATGTTGATCAGTGGTCCGCACAGGGTCTCAAAAACATTTTCGGCACAAAAGTAAATGTTGTTGAAATGCAGTCAGAAGCAGGTGCCGCAGGTACCGTTCACGGCTCACTCGCAGCAGGTGCTCTTACAACTACCTACACAGCTTCACAGGGTCTTCTTCTTATGATCCCCAACATGTACAAAATCGCCGGTGAGCTTCTTCCCTGCGTATTCCATGTTTCCGCACGTTGTGTAGCATCTCACGCTCTTAACATCTTCGGTGACCATTCCGACGTTTATGCCTGCCGTCAGACAGGTTTCGCTATGCTCGCCGAAACAAATACTCAGGAAGTTATGGACCTCGGTGCTGTAGCACACATGGCTTCCATCGAATCCCGTGTTCCCTTCCTCAACTTCTTTGACGGTTTCCGTACATCTCACGAGCTTCAGAAAATCGAAGTATGGGATTTCGACGACCTTAAGGAAATGACAAATATGAAGGCTGTTGAAGAGTTCAGAAAAAGAGCTCTCAACCCCGAAAGACCCGTTATGCGCGGCTCTCACGAAAACGACGACATCTTCTTCCAGAACAGAGAAGCATGTAACAAATACTATGATGCAGTTCCCGCTATCGTAGAAGAATATATGGGCAAGGTTAACGCTAAGCTCGGCACAGACTATCAGCTCTTCAACTACTACGGTGCTCCCGATGCAGAAAGAGTTATCGTAGCTATGGGTTCATTCAACGACGTTGCAGAAGAGGTTGTTGATTACCTTACCGCTGCAGGCGAAAAGGTTGGTCTTATCAAGGTTCGTCTTTACAGACCCTTCTCAGCTAAGCACCTTCTTGCAGCTATTCCCGAAACTGTTAAGAAAATTGCTGTTCTCGACAGAACTAAGGAGCCCGGCTCACTTGGTGAACCCCTTTATCTTGACGTTGTTACTGCTCTTGCAACTGCAGGCAGAACAAACATCAAGGTAGTTGGCGGCCGTTACGGTCTCGGTTCAAAGGATACACCTCCCTCAAGCGTATTTGCTGTATATACAGAGCTTGCTAAGGACGAACCCAAGAACCAGTTCACAATCGGTATTGTTGACGACGTTACAAATCTTTCACTTCCCGAAGTACCTGCTCCCAACACAGCAGCAGAAGGTACAATCGAATGTAAGTTCTGGGGTCTCGGCGGTGACGGTACCGTTGGTGCTAACAAGAACTCCATCAAAATTATCGGTGACCATACAGACAAGTATGTTCAGGCTTACTTCCAGTACGACTCAAAGAAGACCGGCGGTATCACAATTTCTCACCTTCGCTTCGGCGATAAGCCCATCAAGAGCCC
>JAZNMU010000075.1:0-4146 GCA_045579865.1 Acutalibacteraceae bacterium | reverse complement strand
TAACAATTAAGTTAAATGTTAAATGAAACGAGTCACATGGTCTGGGATTACGGGGTACACTCAAGGCTCTGTCAGACCCAACACCGCGCGAAATACTGAACCTACTCAAAAAAGGAAATATGTCTGCCGGTGACATAGTCGACAAATTCCCCGTATCGGGTGCGGCTGTTTCCAGACACCTTTCCGTGCTTAAGGATGCCGACCTCATACGGGATGAAAGAGACGGAAAATTCATATACTATGAACTGAACGCCTCTGTTCTCGAAGAAATTATGCTCTGGATAACTGATCTGAAAGGAGACGGTGAAAATGCTTAAAAAATACAAGAATACCATTATTCTTACTTCCGTTATAATCCTTCTGCCTATTGTGGCAGGTATGATTTTATGGGACAGACTCCCTGCTGAAATAGCCACCCATTTCGGCACAAATAACCAGCCTGACGGCTTCAGCAGTAAAGCCTTTGCCGTTTTTGGTCTGCCACTGATAATGCTCGGTCTTCATCTGCTGTGTATCATCGGCACTAACGCCGATCCTAAAAATAAGAACATTTCTTCAAAGGCTATCGGCGTAGTTCTGTGGGTTATACCTTTAACTTCTCTTCTTCTGATGAGTGTTACTTATGCTTATGCTCTGGGAAGCAAGCCACAAATCGGCTTCATCGTAATAATGTTTATGGGCATACTTTTTATACTCCTCGGAAACTATATGCCGAAAACTAAACAGAACTATACCTTCGGTATGAAAATCCCATGGACGCTGAACGATGAAGAAAACTGGGTGAAAACTCACCGTCTCGCAGGCAAGATAATGGTTTTCGGCGGTGCGGTAATCTGCGCTACGGCAATATTTGAAAACCCGTGGATTTTCTTCCCCGTAGTAATAGTAATGCTTGTTGTTCCCGTGGCTTATTCCTACAAGCTGTACAAGGATAAAAATAAAGAAGAATAAAAACGAAAAAGCACAGGATTTACCTATACGGATAAATCCTGTGCTGAATTTTTGTATTTTATTTTGCCAAAACATCCTCAATAATCTGTGCCCAGTTTTCGTAGCTGTTTGAGCCGATGTAGGGTCCTGCAATTACCGCACCTGTCTCATCCACGAAAAAGGTTTCAGGTACTGAGGTCACATCCTTCAGCCTTGCCTCATTGAGAGAATCGGAAGGAAGAAGGCTGACATATTTAACGCCTGTATCCTTCACTATATCCTTAGCAGTATCGAGATTGGTTTCTCCGTAAACATCGCAGACTATACCTACCACCTGAAAGCCTTTGTCCGCGTAATCCTCGTGAAGTCTCTGGAGATCGGGCATTTCTCTGATACAGGGACCGCAGAATGTAGCCCAGATATTTACCATGGTTACCTTTTTACCCTTAAAGATGCTTTCGTCTGCCTTTTCACCGTCTAAGGTTTCCGATGTGAAGGAAGAAAGAAGACCTTTTGCCTCACCTGTCTGCTCTTGTGTGCCTTCGTTACCTTCGCTGTTTCCTCCGCAAGCAGCAAGACCGAAAAGCATAATCAGACTTAAGGCTATACATAAAAATTTTTTCATATAACTACCTCTTTTCACATTTAATAAAGGAAGGCTCCCTTAAAAGAGCCTATCCTTATATAAAGTTTATTTCTTGAATCCGCCGATTATTCTCTTGAAGCCGCCCTTCTGACCGTTACAAAGGTCAAGAATGCCGTCAACGGATTCCTGAGGAACAAGACCGCCTGTGAAACCGCTGAAGGAACGAAGCGGCATAGTCTTGATAGATTCAGTAATCATAGCAGGGTTTTCAGCCGTGAGAGCCACTACCTTGGCACCGCCGCAGAGAACACCGTAAAGTGCCTTACCGAAGCCTGAGCATCTTACCTGATCGAGTGAACAGTTGATGGTAAGGTCACCCTTTTTGTATTCGCCGTTAAAGGGAATAGGTCTGCCTAAAACTGCCTCGAACTGCTTGTCGGGGATGCTTGACATGGAGTCAACATTATAGTAAATGGGGGCACTCTTTGTGTAATCGGGAACTTCAGCCTCAGGCTTGTCTGTTTCGACCTCAACTGCAGCGTAAAGTCTGCTGTCACGTGAGGAGGCGGCTACAATGATTTTGTATTCACCGCTTTCAGTGTGCCAGTCATTGATATTTACATTATAATAAGCAAAGGCTCTTTCGTCCAGTTCGATTGTAACCTTCTTTTCCTCACCCTTTTCGAGGAATACCTTTGTGAAGCCCTTGAGCTCTCTGTCTGCCTTGAAGATTTTGCTTTCGGGAGGACATACATAAACCTGTGCTACCTCGGCACCTGCTCTGTCGCCTATGTTCTTAAGCTTAAAGGAAATGGAAAGCTTTTCCCCGCCCTTAATCTTTTTCTTATTAAGCTTGATAGCACTGTATTCGAACTTAGTATAGGATAGACCGTGGCCGAAGGGATACTGAACGGTCTTTTTAGCCTTGTCAAAGAAGCGGTAGCCTACATAAATACTCTCTCTGTACTGAACGTTTCTCGGGCCCATGGGGAAGTACTTATGTACCACATTATCTTCGTTATTGAAGGGGAAGGTTTCAGCCAGCTTACCTGAGGGATTAACCTTGCCGTAGATAAGATTATATGCTGCCTCGCCACCTGCCTGACCGCCGAGATAAAGATTGAGAATAGATTTTGCCTTGAATTCCCATTCGTCCATTTTAACGGGTGAACCGCAGGAAAGAACAACGATGATGTTTTCGTTTACCTTAGCGAGCTCATTGATGAGAATACCGTGACTCTTGGGCATATTGATATGCTTTCTGTCGAAGCCTTCGCTTTCGAAAGCATCTGTAAGACCTACGAAAACTAAGACTGCCTTTTTACCCTTAGCAGCCTGACAGGCCTCATCGATAAGCTTTTTGCTGTAGCCGTCACCTCTGAGCTTGTATCCCTCAGCGTAAGTAAAGGACTGACCTGCCTTTTTCATAGCTTCTACGAAGGAAACTGTCTTGGGAGGATTGATATGGCTTGAGCCTGCACCCTGATAACGGAGCTTTTTAGCAAGTGCACCGATAACTGCTACGCTGTCAGTTCTGTCAAGAGGAAGAAGTGCATCATTATTTTTGAGAAGAACTGCAGATTCCTCGGCTGCCTGTCTTGCGATTTCGTGATGTGCCTTGAAGTCGATGGGATAGCCCTTACCCTCATTTGCCTTGCATTCAAAAGCAAACTTTATCATACGAAGCACACACTTATCGAGATCTGCTTCATCTAAAGTACCGTCCTTGACAGCTTCTACGATATGCTTGTCGTTCATACCGTTATTGCCGGGCATTTCCAGATCCATACCTGCCTTGATACCCTTAATGCGGTCGTTTACTGCACCCCAGTCAGAAATAACGATACCCTCAAAGCCCCATTCCTTACGGAGAATGTCGTCTACGAGTCTCTTATTCTCACCTACATATTCACCCTCGAAGGTGTTATAGGAGGACATAACTGTTTTGGGCTGTTCGGTTCTTACGATGTGCTCGAATGCGGCAAGATAAATTTCGCGGAGCGCTCTTTCATCCACAACGCTGTCGATACACATTCTGTTGAATTCCTGATTGTTTACGCAGAAATGCTTGAGGCTGACACCCACATTTTCCTTCTGCACGCCGTGAACGAAGGCCGCACCGAGTCTGGAAGTAAGGAAGGGGTCCTCAGACATATATTCGAAGTTTCTGCCGCAGAGGGGGCTTCTTTTGATATTGATACCGGGGCCGAGGACGGTGGTAACCTTAAGCGCTCTTGCCTCGTCAGCGAGAGTAGAGCCGACCTTTTCCAGAAGGTCAACATCCCAGCTGCTTGCTGTGGTAACAGCTGTGGGGAAGCAGGTTGACTTTTCGGAGGGCTGCATAATGTTTGTACCTGCAGACTCCTTTTCCTTTCTCATACCGTTGGGTCCGTCACTCATCCATACAGAGGGAATGCCTAAACGGTCAATGGGCTTTGTAAGCCAATAGGTAAGGCCTGAACAGAGTGAAGCCTTTTCTTCTAAAGTAAGCTCACTTAAAAGCTTTTCATAATTTCTTTCATCCATCATATTTTCCGCCTTTCTTTCTGAATATAAATAACCATTTTTATAATACCAAAAACTTCCGACTATTTCAATAGTAAATGATAATATTTAAGTAATAATATTAT
>JAZNMU010000074.1:0-1646 GCA_045579865.1 Acutalibacteraceae bacterium | reverse complement strand
GATGAAGGGGACAGCACCGTCAAAAATCTGAACTAAGGTAGAGACGTCTATAGCACCCTTTGCGAAGTCGGAGTAAGCCTTTGCTGTTACACTTTTGGTATCTATGCCGTAGGAGGCATTTCCGTTTTCAGAGAAAAAGGGTGAAAGAGACATATTCGGTGAAAGCTTGATTTCGCCTACGTAAAGGTCAAATTCGCCCTTTCGAAGACTTTCAATGTATTCGCTGTATTCTTTTTCCGTAAGCTCTACAGCTATACCGATACTCTCGAGAGCTTTTTTGATCTCCTTTGCTAAAGTAAGCTTCGCCTGCGTGTCACTGCATACCAGAAGCTTTATCTCTAAAAACTCGAAATTTTTTGAACGGTAAGCGTTATGGGAGTAGGCATAAATATATCCGAGCTTTTCCAGCATATTTTCTGCCTCTTTTATATTATAGGGATTTTCGCTGACGGACAGCGTAGAGGCGATGTGCCAGTCAGGATTGAATACGCTTTTTGTTTTGCGGTACATTCCCTCGTAGGCTTTATCACAGATGCCTGTCCTGTCTATTGCCAGATTAACTGCTTTTTTCAGCCCCTCTTCGGCAAAAACACCACTGCTGTTAAAGGAGACAAAGACAAGGTTATTAAGAGGCATTTTCACCATATTTGCACCGATTTTAGTGTATTCTCCGTCACTTAAATCGTCAAAAAAATAAGTGAGGTCGCCTGTCTGAAGTAAATAAAGCTCACCTTCGTCGGCACTTACGGGTACAAGATTGATTTTATCAGTGGTCATTTCCTCTTTTCGTGAGGTGGTTTCGTTTGCTTTGAGGAAATAACCGTCATTGTTTTTTTTGAGAACATAACGTCCGCTGCCCACAGGAGTTTTTTCACCGCCGTCACCGGCTCTTATAATGGGGAAGGTGAGACAGGCTTCTGAGAAAATATCTTCTTTGCCAAGGGTGAAAATTACAGTGGATGAGGATGCTGTTGCTGATTTTATATTTGTAAGTCTCTTAGAGTAAAAAGCATTATCCTTTGCCATATTGAAGGAGTAAACTACATCAGATGCGTCGATGAGACTCCCGTCGGAAAAATAAAGCTCGTCCTTTATTGTGACGGTAAGCTTTGTTTCTTCTCTTGTGAAGGCTTCGGCAATAAGGGGAGTAACAGCATAGCCGTCTCCCACGAGAAAAAGACTGTCATAAATGAGGGTGAGGAGATTTCTGTTAAGGGGACTGTCTGTTTTATAGGGGTTGAAGCCTTTATTTTCGAAGTAGCCGAGTGTTATTTCTTTTTCCGAAACGAATTGTTGAGTGGTTTCGGGTTCTGCGGTGGTTTCCTCCGTGAGCTCCTGTTTATCGCTTTTACAGGCACAGAAACTACAGAAAACTGCCGTAATGCAGAGTAAAATGCAAATCAGTTTTTTCATTTTTTCACCTCTGAATGTATGCTTTTATTCGAAGCATACTCTTTCTGCGGAAAGACACTTACCGCTTTTTTCGTCTACGGTAAAAATACATCCGTTAATCATACAGGAGCCGTTAGCACCGTCGAAGCGTGCGGGCATACCCGTGAGAAATTTATTTATTACGATGTCCTTATCCACACCTAAAACGCTGTCCTTTACACCGCACATACCGATGTCGGTAATGTAGCCTGTGC
>JAZNMU010000073.1:0-15242 GCA_045579865.1 Acutalibacteraceae bacterium | reverse complement strand
TCCCCTGAATTGGTTTAACACGAGAAGATTTTCGTCAGATCAAGGCAAAGTCCGATGGCCATATGCCGATATTGCCGAGGGCTTTAACGCAGAGATGACGGATTTTTCCGCTTCCCCTGAATTGGTTTAACACGAGAAGATTTTCGTCAGATCAAGGCAAAGTCCGATGGCCATATGCCGATATTGCCGAGGGCTTTAACGCCGAGATGACGGAAATATTCCGTGTTAAATTTAAAATCTTTTGCCGTTGGCACCTAACACATCAGACTCAAGATAAATGCCTGTGCCGTCTACCACACAGTCGAGGGGATTATCGGAAACATTAACGGGCATACCTGTCTGCTGTGAAATGAGGTTATCGATGCCGCGGAGCAGTGCGCCGCCACCTGTAAGAGTGATGCCGTGCTCCATAATATCTGCTGAAAGCTCGGGGGGAGTTTTCTCGAGAGTGGATTTTACTGCATCGAGAATCTGATCCACGGAGTCCTTCAGAGCCTCACGGACCTCTTCACTGGTGATGGTGATGCTTTTAGGCAGACCGTCAAGAAGGTTTCTGCCCTTGACCTCCATTTTACCCTCGCCCTCATATTCTGTGGCAGAGCCGATTTTGATTTTAATTTCCTCGGCTGTTCTTTCACCGACGAGAAGATTATATTTTTTCTTGATATAAAGGCTGATAGCATTATCGAAGCTGTCGCCTGCTATTCTTACCGAGCGGGAGCAGACGATGTCACCGAGAGAGATTACGGCTACCTCGGCAGTACCGCCGCCGATGTCAACTACCATACTGCCCATAGCCTGTCCCACGGGAAGACCCGCACCGATAGCCGCCGCCATAGGCTCCTCGATAAGGCTTACATACTTAGCACCCGCCTCGATGGCTACATCGTGAACATTTCGTCTTTCGACCTCCGTAACACCTGAAGGGATGCAGATAACTACTCTTGCTTTAGCAAGATAAGAGCCGCCCATAGCCTTGTGAATGAACTTTTTGAGCATTTCACAAGTAACGTCAAAGTCAGCAATAACGCCGTCCTTGAGAGGACGCATAGCGGTGATTGAGCCGGGAGTTCTGCCTATCATTTCCTTGGCCTCGGTGCCGACAGCTACTACCTTTGCAGGCCTTGTCGCCACATTGATGGCAACTACGGAAGGCTCTCTTATAACAATACCTTTACCCTTAACGAAAACGAGAGTATTGGCTGTTCCTAAATCTATACCTATATCCTGAGAAAATAACATAAGTTTTCTCCTTTCCTTTTAAAAAAGTATAAAGGGGCATAATAATTCATTGTAATAACTTATTATATAATAAATTTTGCCCATTAACAATAGAATTAAGAAAAATTTATAAGTTTTTTTGGATTTATGAAAATCAGGCGGTCTTCTCCACAGCGAAAAGAAAAAGGGGCTGTTGCATTAAGATGCAGAAGACGTTTTCTTCGTCCCGAAGGCGTATGTTTATACTCCGAGCGGACGAAAAAACGGCTAAAAAAGCAAATTTTTCTCTTATGCAACATAAATATTTCTGATTGACAAATATAAAACAGATGCATTTCAGTTGAAAGCAACTTGAACACATCTGTTTTTTGTTTTGCTTTTTGGTCTGCGCTTAATGCAACAGCCCCTGCATATTCATTTTGTTAAGGTTGGCGGTGTATCGCTTTCGATTTTATGAAGCATCACACGCCGATTTTGCATTTTGCACTTTGCATTTATAAAGTTCCGAATTATTTTTTATGGTATCTTAAATGACAGATGTCATCACCGTTTGCAATAGTCTTGGGAAGGTCGAGCTCTGCTCCGTAGCGTTCACCGATACCTCTGTCACCGCACATAGCGATGTCGCAAAGCATAGCGATTTCTTCGTCGCTGCAGCCTGCCTTCTGCCACGCCTTTACGAGAGGACAGTAATGGAAGTGAATTTCAAGCTCGTCATCAGTGCAGTTTTTGATATCCATTTCGAAAACCCACTGTGCCGGTTTTGTGAAAAGAGTTTTACGAAGACCCTTGAGAGAGTCTGTTTTGCCCTTTTCCACTAAACCCTTACCCTGCATAAGTCCGCAACGCTTAACTGCAGCAGAGCCGAAATCCTCAGGATCGAGACCTCTTTTTTTTGCTTCGTCGCAGAGAAGATAAAGCCAGGTAGCTCTGTGCTCAAGCTGTTCACGGACTGCTACGATAATGGGATTTTTGATTTTTGCTTCGTTTTTAACTTTGCTCATTTTTATCTTTCCTTTCATATATACGATTTTTTAATTTACTTAATTAAAGATATGCTTCGAGCCTGTAAATCGGCTGACCGAGGTCGGAAAATCTCTTTTCGTATTCGGTAACGATATTACCCTCGAAATCGCTGTTATGAAGGTCGAGAGAGACATTTTTAATCTTATATCCGCTCTGTGAAAACTCGGCAATCGAAAACTCAAAGAAGTGCATATTATCCGTTTTCTGATGAATTTCCGCACTGTCCTTAAGAAGATTACGGTAAATATCCAGAAAAAAGCGATGTGTGAGTCTGTGTCTTGCATATCTTGCCTTAGGATAGGGACAGGAAAAATTAAGATAAAGAAGCTCTATGCTTTTTTCGGGGATGAACTTGGGCAGATATTCGGCAGAGCCGCAGATGAATTTAATATTAGTAAGTCCTTCCTTCTTTGCCTTTTCGCAGGCAAGGACGATAACATTAAGGACTTTTTCCACGGCGATGAAGTTCACATCCGGGTGTCTTTTGGCTATTTCCATAGCGAACTGTCCTCTGCCGCAGCCGATTTCCATTCTTACAGGGTTATCGTTGCCGAAAATTTCTTTGTAATCGATAAGACTTTTTTCCTCGATGGCCTTATTGAAATCTCTCTCATCACCTAAGGGCAGGTCGAGTATGTAATCCCTGACATTTTCAAGCCTTGTATCAAGGTTTTTCTTTTTTCTCATTCTCATAATTTTACAGCTCCATTATCTTTTCTATGAGGAAATCCACATCCTCTGCAGGTGTAGCCCAGCTGGTGCAGAAGCGGACGGCAGTTCTGTCGCCGACCTTCGCCCAGAAGGATGAAACAAAATGCTCATTCAGCTTTGCGAGCTGTTCGTCGGTTAGGATGGGGAACTGCTGATTTGTGTAGGAATCGTAGTAAAGCTCTATACCTTTTGAAATAAAGGCTTCACGGATTTTTATAGCAAGAGAAGCGGCGTGACGTGAGATTTTATGATAAAGACCGTCAGTGAAAAGCACGTCAAACTGCAGACCTAAAAGTCTGCCCTTGGCGAGCATAGCACCCTTCTGCTTTTCTATGTAGCGGAAATCCTTTTTACAGGAATCCTTGGTAATTACTAACGCTTCACCGAAAAGTGCGCCTACCTTGGTACCGCCGATGTAGAAGGCATCGCTTAAGGCGGCTATATCCTTTAAATTAAGGTCGTTCTTCTCACTTGCCAGACCGTAGCCCATTCTCGCACCGTCGATGAAAAGAATAAGGTCATTTTCCTTACATACTGCATAAAGATCAGTAAGCTCTTTTTTTGAATAGATAGTTCCGTTTTCCGTAGGGAAGGAAATGTAGACCATTTTCGGCTGTACCGTATGCTCGAAGGTGGGATCTGCGTAGTGATCCTTTACTGTCTTTTCCACCTGAGAAGCAGTAATCTTTCCGTCCTCGGATGGAAGGCCGATGACCTTGTGTCCCACAGACTCTACAGAACCGCTTTCGTGAACATTTATGTGACCCGTACAGGCGGAGATAACTCCCTGATGGGGACGGAGAGCACTTGCGATAAAGATGTAGTTGGTCTGCGTACCTCCTACGAGAAAATGAACATCGGCGTTTTCGTTACCGATTTCCTTTTTTATCTTTTCTGCAGCGGAAAGGCAGTATTTATCCGTGCCGTAGCCGGGAGTCTGCTCTAAATTGGTTTCGACAAGCTTTTCGATTATTTCGGGTACTGCCCCCTGTGTGTAGTCACTTTCAAATCTTATCATTTCTTTTTACCTCATTTATAAATCTTTTTCGCTCTGGGTGAGAAGGTACACAGCGCCTCATAAGCGAAGGAGCCGTACATTTTTCCGTAGTCATTGGCGGAAATTTTTCTGTCTCCGCTTTTACCGATAATGACCGCTTCATCACCGACGGTAACACCTTCGATATCCGTTACATCAACCATCACAAGGTCCATACATACCTTACCCGTTACATAAGCCCTCTCGCCTCTTATGAGCACATAGCCCTTATTGGAAAGAACTCTGCGGAAGCCGTCTGCATAGCCTACGGAAAGAGTGGCGATTTTTCTTTTTTTCTTGGCAACATAGGTGTGTCCGTAGCTGATGCCCTCGCCCTCTTCCACATCGTGAATATGAATAACGTGGGTTTTTACCTCCATAGCGGGGATAAGCCCCTCATCCTCAGTAGGATAATCCATAGGGTTGATGCCGTAAATGGCGATACCCATTCTCACCATAGGGTATTTATTTTCGAAGCGGAAAACACCCGCTGTATTATAAAGATGGGGAAGCGGAATGTGCACTCCCATATCCGAAAGCTTTAAAAGAAAAGCATCAAAAATCTTTTTCTGCTCATCGGAGTAGCTGTCACCCTCCATATCAGCCTTGGCAAAATGACTGAATATGCCTTCAACATAAAGGAAGGGAAGGTCAGCTATCTGCTTAATCTTTTCGGCAGAATCCTCCGTAAGCGAAAAGCCTATACGGCTCATTCCTGTGTCAAGAGCGATATGCACCCTGGCTTTTTTGCCTTTTTCTTCTGCCGCTTTGTTAAGCATAAGTGCATCGTCGAGAGTGTAAACTGTGGCTGTGATGTCTTTTTCCACGGCCTCACCGAAATAGTCGGGTCGGATGTAGGAAAGAACGAGAACAGGAAGGGTTATTCCTGCCTGACGAAGCTCCATCGCCTCGTCATAACAGGCTACAGCGAAATAGTCCGCTTTATTTTCCAATATCTTAGCCACGGGGACTGCTCCGTGACCGTAGGCATCAGCCTTTATGACAGCACATTTTTTTACACCCTCAGCCACCTTGCGGGAGAGAAGGTCAAAATTGTGTTCTATAGCTTTTAAGTCGATTTCTCTGTAAGTTCTGTTATACATAATTACCTCGTACTGTAAAAATGTTTGTTTGCGTTTTGCGTGCGGATACTATCCGCCCCCTACCGTAAAGGTAGGTTTGATGTTAATTGGCGGACGACCACCGGTCGCCCCTACGGGTTACAAATGGATTTGTGATGATTAACCTCTCCGTCACAGCGTAGCTGTGCCACCTCTCCTTTCAGGAGAGGCTTTTTGCTGCAAACTGTGGGTTATAATTGCCTCTCCTGAAAGGAGAGGTGTCGGCAAAGCCGACGGAGAGGTTTTCCGAATTATTCTTCGATTCCAAGTATTTCCGCACCCTCACCCGCATCGATGGTTTCCACAGTGCGGAGCTTTTTCTGAATAATATCGTTTCTGCTCTTTGCATCGTCGAGGCTCTTTCCTGCCTCTTCGATTTTCTTTTTCGCCTTTTCGAGCACGGTTCCGAACTTTTCGTACTGCACCTTTGCGGCCGCAAGAACAGTGCGGACTTCCTTGGCTTTTTCGTTAATAGCCATAGCACGAAAGCCGATAGAAAGCGAATTGAGAAGAGCGGTTATGGTGCTCGGACCGGCAATCATAATTCCCCACTCATTCTGACATCTTTCTGCTATGCCGTTTTTAGAGGAAATAATCTCGCTGTAGAGTCCCTCTGTAGCAAGATAAAGAATAGCAAAAGGCGTAGTGGCAGGCTCATTGATGTATTTTTTTACTTCCTTAGCCTGATTAATCACCGTAGTTTCCAGAGCCTTACGGTTAACTTCCACCTGCACCGTATCTCCCCTGTCAGCCGCTTCGCAAAGACGGATATATGCTTCGATGGGGAACTTAGAGTCAATGGGAAGCCAGGTTATGACATTTTTATCATCGCCCGAGGGAATTTTTACTGCAAACTCGACAATATTTCTTGAGGCGGGATTTGTCATAACGTTTCTGTCATACATACCGGGAATAGTCTGGTCTAAAAGTCCCTCTAACTGTACCTCTGCCCAAGTGCCTCTCGCCTTGACATTGGTAAGAATACGGTTAAGAGAGGTTACATTTTCCGTAACACCGCTGGAAAGCACCTTCATTTCCCCGAGAGATTTATAGACATTTTCCAGCTGTTCGCTTACTGTCCTGAAGGATGAATCGAGACGCTTGGTAAGAGTTTCATTCAGCTTTTCGTCTACGGTAAGACGCATCTGCTCTAACTTTTCCTCGTTACCCTTACGCATTTCCAGAAGCTTCTGTGAAATGGTTTCGCTCATTTTTATATTATGCTCATAGTTATCATTGGTCATTTTTCGCAGAATAACATTCATATCCGCAAAGGCAGCAGTAAGCTCTTTTCTCTGCTGACCGGCCGCAGCGTTATTTTCCATACGGCTTTTGCTGAATTCGTCGCGGACACTTCCTTCAACAGAATTTACCACCTTATCAATTTTATCCCAGGTTTTTTCATTTTCCTCAAAAAGTCGGTCATATTCTCTGCTATTTTTCTTTTTTAGCAACAAAACCAAAAGAACTACGCATATAATAAGTAATATCAGTATAGCATATATAATTACGCTCGGAACACCGTTCATTTTTTACTCTCCTTAAGGATCAAAATTCATACCTTTTATTATAACAGTAAAGAATGAAAGTTTATTTCGATTTTGTAAATTTATCTTATTTTAATATATTAAGGAATGAAAAAAATGTGCAAAAAACTCCTCTGTTTATCTCTTGTGTTTATTATGCTCCTGTCCTTCTGCTCCTGCGGAGAGAATAAAGGTGCAGATGCACAGCTCGTTTTCCCCATCGATAAGGACCCCCGCTATCTTGACCCACAGATAATTTATGACATCGGGGCCAAAAATATTATTGCAAACTGCTTCGAGGGTCTCGTCGCCCTCGATAAGGACGGTAACATCATCCCCGCCGCTGCAGAAAAATGGGAAACCAACACCGACGGAACCGTATATACCTTTTATCTGCGTCAGAATATGAAATGGAAGGTCACCTCAGCCGCCGGTAAAATTATAGGTGAGAATTACAAGGAAGAGTTTGATGACCGTGTGACAGCTCACGATTTTGCTTTCGGTATTACACGTGCACTTCTTCCCGAAACTCTCAGCCCCGGTGCAGACAGCCTTTTCTCAATCAAAAATGCAAGGAAAGTATATAAAGGCAACCTGCCCGCTTCTTCTTTAGGCATAAAAGCCATGGATGACTACACACTGCGCATTACCCTCTCACAGGCTGACCCGGATTTTCTCTACACCCTCCTCGAAAGCTATTGTATGCCCTGTAACGAGGAATTTTTCGAAAAGACAGGCGGAAGATACGGTCTTGCCACCAGATACCTGATTTATAACGGACCCTTTTACATCAATAACTGGGCTGACGATGTTTCGATTTCTGTCAGAAAAAGCGATTCTTACCACAGCGCAGACGAGGTTATGCCTGCCTCTGTTTATTATTCGATGAATAACGAACAGCCCACCCGCCTTAAAAAGCTCACCGACAGCACCTACTCAGTAACACCCCTTACAAAAGATCAGGCAGAAGCTCTTTCTCAGAAGAAGCACTACACCGTAAACGCTTTTCCTTCCTCCGTTACGACTCTCATTTTCAACTGCGGTGATGAAGCTCTCAAAAATGAGAATATAAGAAAAGGTATTGTATCCTCCTTCGACTATTCCGTAATAGAAACAGCTATAGGCGAATGCGATGCACCCGGTCTTATTCCCGACTCCTTCCTCACAGGCACTCTTAAATTCAGCGAATACAGAAAAGAAACAGACAGATATTATAACGCAAGTCCCCTGACGGTATTCAAAAAAGGTCTCGAGGAAACAGAGAAAAACGGTATAGAGGTTACAGTTCTCTGCTCGGCAGAAAACGAAAACACCGTAAGAACACTTATGCAGTCCTGGCAGTCAATTTTAGGTGTTTCCTTCACCGTTTATGCTGAAGCCACCGACGAGGTGACTCTTAAGGAGCGTGTGCGTAAGGGTGACTTCCAGATAGCACTCACTGACCTTGATTTCACAGGAAACAGAGCCTATCACATTCTAAGTGCCTTTACTTCCGCAAGCAAGGAAAGCTTCACTTCTCTCGAGGATAAAAGCTATGACGCTTTAGTAACAAAAATGAAAAATGCTGACGGCATAGCCGCCCTCTCATCTTTAACTAAAAAAGCAGAACAGCATCTTATTTCTTCCTGTGTGGTTATACCTCTTTATAAGGGCACCGATTATTACGGCCTCGGTAAAAAGGTAAGCGGAGTTGTGCATAATGTCAGCGGTGAAATAGTTTATTTCAAGCACGCAACAAAAGAATAAAAAGCTTTACCCGATGCAAAAAATGCATCGGGTAAAATTTTCTTTATAACTGTTTTTATTTTAAGGGAAGTATTTTCTTTAAAACAGCGACAATCTTCTCAATAATATCTTTAAGCACTGCCAAAAATTCAAAGAGAGGGTTTCTCTGTGCCACATCGTCATCTTCCGTATAGCCTTCCTCCACAGTGCCCTGTGTCACATCCTTCTGAATAGCGAAGCGGTCCACACTTTCCGCACCCTCATCAGTTACGGAGTAAGCATTGAAGTAAAGCACTCCGTCAACTATTTCCACAGCGGAGAACATGGGAGCATCTACAGAAAGTATCTTTTCTGCACGGGGGAAGTATCTGTCAGTTTTGCTTTCGTCGTTCTGAATATAGGTTTTAACACCTGCTGTGCCTGAAATAACATAGGTAGTACCTTCAGGAAGAATCTGTGTTCTGTAAATATCACCCTTATAATTAAGATAAGTCTTATCATAAGCGGTATGGCGGTTATTGGCAAGAGAGCCTGTACGCATATAAACATGGTCGTGTCCCTGGAATACCATATCGATTCCGAGCTCAGGCATAAGGTTTTTCAGCTGGTCACGGATTTCACATACATCGTCATCCTTATAGTGTGAGCCCTGTGAATAGGGAGCCTTATGGAGCATAACAAATTTCCACTGTGCATCGCTTGCCTGCATATCTTCTCTCAGCCAGTTCAGCTGTTTATCTGTAAGTCCCTCATTTTCATTAAGGTCTTCAGTATTAAGAACTGCGAAGTGAACATTATTATAATCGAAGGAGTAATAAACGCCCTTGCTTGTATCCTGTTCGGGAAGATTTGCCAGAGTAAAATAATTTACAGTGGCGTTTGTACCCATACCCTCGTGGTTACCTGTGGCAGGCATCATAAAGGTATTCATAAGGTAATCGGAGCCTGTATCGAGAGCCCAGGACCACTGCTTTGAATTGTCACCGTGGTCTACTATGTCACCTGTATTTATGATGAAGTCCTCATCATAAAGCTCCGTGGCTGCTGAAAGCACCTTCTGCCAGGCTCTTTCATATTGTCTCTCATTCTGTGCCTGAGGGTCGGCAAGATGAAGGAAGGTTACATCCTTGCCGCCGTCTGCAGTGGTTACGGTACCCGTCTGACTCCACCAATCCCTTTCGGCATCGCCCACACGGAAATAATATGTAGCACCGGGCTCGAGATTTTTAAGGGTTGCCGTGTGCTTATTTATTTCGAAATTATAGGTAAAGAAGCCGATAATACCCAGGTCAATACCGGGATAGGAGCGACTTACCGTTTCTGTCTTTGTTTCTACCGTAAACTCATCTGTAACAGTCTTTTCTCCTGCGAAGACAGGCTCACTGTCAGCACGGTAAATCTCTATGTCACCGCTGAGAGTAGTTTTTGAATACCATGTGATAAAGGCTTCCTTACCGCTGTCTTCACCCATAGTAACAGTTACGGCTGTGGGAAGACGGTAATTTTCTCTTGTAACGGAAACTTCTTTATTATCATTGATAAGAACTGCGCCTGAGTCACCCATAAAAACAGGATCTTCATCAATCGTAAGGTCAGTTAAAATATCTGCGATAACAATTCCTACAGATTCGAGCTGACTCTGTGTAAGATATTTCTGTATAAGCTCTTTATTTAAAATATCGTAAATGCTTTCATAGGGAAGCACACCGAGAGAGAAAACACAGTCAATAAGATTCATATAGGAAAGGTCATTTTTAAGAAGAGTTTTAATCAGATAATTTATTCCCTTACCCATTTTATCCATAATCTCCTTATCAGAAAGAAGCTTATAGGTTCTGATTTCGATTTTGCCGAGAATGCTGTCCTCGATAAGAGTATGCAGAAGCAGATCCACAAGTGTGTCAAAAACTGTGTTTGCCAGGTTTCCGCTGTCAAAATTCCTGATGGCATCGTTCAGGAATGCATCTTCGGAAATATCCTCGTTACCGTTGTACCAGTAGCATACTACAGAAAGAACAAGATCGCCGAGAGTGCCTGCTTTACTTCTGTCCCCGAAGCCGTAGGTATCGATGAATTTTTCACAGGGAAACTGTGAAACCTCTATTGACATAAAGTCATCAATAACAGACTTGCAAAGGTCTAAAAGTGCATTTTCGTCCTTTATGTAAAGATCATAAACCTGGTCTAAAAGGTCATTTATGAACCACATAAGGTTATCGGTGCTGAACACCTTTGTATTACCTATTTTTATTCCGTCACCGATATAAGGAGAAAGGAAGTCGTAAAGTATTTTTTCTACATCAATTCCCATATCCTTTAAATACGCCTCAAGGCTTCCCACAGCTCTTATATCCTCAAGAATGCCGTCACCGAGACCGCCTCTTAAAAAGCGCATTACAAAGCCTGTGCCTGAAAGCTCGCCGCCGATACCGTCTGAATCACAGGTGTATTCGGAGAAAGAAACATATTTATATGTACCCTTTTCATAGGTTTTTCCGTTCCATACGAAGGGAACCTCGGCATCAAAATCCACAGTGTCAGCCTTAAGCTCGTTTCTGCCGTCAGCATAAGTTTTTATTTCCACCTCACGGTAGGTGCATGGGAAATCTGCCACAGATGATGTCTCAATGTCATAAATAACCTGACCGTCATCGTTTACCACAGACGCTATGTCATTAGTATGAAGGTGTCCTGTAAACACATAATCTATACCCCAGGAAGCAAATACCTCTGCTGCATCAACATACTCATTGAGAAGGAAGGGCTGGAAAAGAGAAATTTCCAGATCCATATGAGGAGCTATGCTGTGGTGCATCATAATAAGAGGCGTTTTACCTTCTGCGAGAGCCTCCTCAGTGAGAGCCTTTATCCAAGCCATAGCTTCCTGAGTAATTTCACCTTTTGTTTCCTTAGAAGGTTCATCAAAGGAATAAATACAGCTGTCCACAGAAATGAGTCTGAAGGTTTCGTTTCCGTCACTGTCCTGTAAATCTGCAGCATAGGAAAGCTGTCCTCTGACATTGTCGCCCTTTGAGGCATACTCAGTAAAGGCAAGATCATAACCGAAATCCGCATAAATTTCACGGAAGTCATCAGCTGTAGCAGTTTGTGCAAACTCCTCCTTGCCGTTTTCGAAGGTAGATGATTTTTCCTGATTTATGTCGTGGTTACCTGTAGTAACGAGAAATTCCACTCCGTACTGTTCTTCATACTCTCTGAAGATTTCTGCCAGTGCTCTGTGTCCCTCTATTTCACCGTCCTTGGTAAGATCACCGGGAACAAGAACATATTTCAGCTCAGGATTTCTTATAAGCATAGTGTCGAGAGCAGTTTTCACCATAGCACCCGACTGGGAATACATTTTAGAGTTATAGGAACAGAACTCCATATATTCCTCACAGTTATTCCCTGTAAGAGAATCGGGATAGTAATGAGGGTCGGAAAGAACCGCAAAGGAAATCTCACTTTTCACCTCTGTGCTTTCAGCATAAGCCACGGTACCCATAAGAGAAAATACCATAGTCAGTGCAAGAATAACCGCAAGTATTCTTTTAAAATTTTTCATTTTCATACCTCCTTAAGGCAATATCCATAAGATGAATTATACCATACTGCACCTAAAAATAAAAGAAAATTAAAACTTAAATTCTATTTTGTAAGCTATACCAAAGCAAACAGGAACTCTTTGGGTAAAAACTACATAGTTTACAGCAATATATACAAAATCAAAAATTAAAAACCATACAAATTGAACAATAAATTTTCTCAATGCTATAGAAATAAAAAATAAAAGGTGCTATAATTAGCAGGTACTATATAAAATCACGGAGGTCAAAATGAACAGTGAAAATAAAATGGGCGTTATGTCCGTAAAAAAACTCGTTATTACTATGTCTCTGCCGATGATGGTGTCAATGCTCGTGCAGGCGCTTTACAATGTGGTTGACAGTATATTCGTTTCACAGGTATGTGAGGATGCACTCACCGCCGTTTCTCTTGCCTTCCCCGCACAGAACCTTATGATAGGTGTGGCTACCGGTACAGGCGTAGGTGTAAATGCATTACTTTCGAGAAGTCTTGGCGAAAAGAACTTCGAAAAGGCAAACAAAATCGCCGCACAGGGCGTACTGCTGGCAATGTTCAGTTTCATTCTTTTCGCTCTTTTCGGTCTTTTCGGCACCAAGGTATTCTTCGCTTCACAGGTTGAAGAAGGAAGCGCAATATACAACTACGGCGTGGATTATCTTTCTGTGGTATGTATTTTCTCTATGGGCCTTTTCGGTCAGGTAATTATGGAAAGACTTATGCAGGCTACAGGTAAAACCACCCTCTCTATGGCAACTCAGCTGGCAGGTGCCATCACAAACATTATCCTTGACCCGCTGTTCATTCTCGGCATAGGTCCTTTCCCCCGTATGGAAGCAAAGGGTGCCGCCGTGGCAACGGTTATCGGCCAGACCGTGGCTTTCATCGTAGGTATCATCATAAACGAAAAAGCAAACAAAGAAATCAATCTCCGCTTCTCTAATCTTCGCCCTGACTTTAAAATCATCGGTGACATTTATAAAATCGGCATCCCCTCTGTGCTTATGGTAGGTATCGGCTCTTTTATGACCTTCTGTCTTAATAAAATTCTTCTTGCCTTCACTACCACAGCCGCTGCTGTTTTCGGTGTTTATTTCAAGCTTCAATCCTTCATATTTATGCCCATTTTCGGCCTTAATAACGGTGTTATCCCCATTGTGGCATATAACTACGGTGCCAAGAAAAAAGAAAGAATCACCGAATGTCTCCGCTTCAGCTGTGTCATAGCCGTGAGCATTATGGCTGTAGGCACTCTTGTTATGTGGCTCATCCCCGAGCAGATGCTCCGACTCTTTGACGCAAAAGATGAAATGATGGAAATAGGAATCCCCGCTCTGAGAATCATCAGCACACACTTCGTATTTGCCGGTGTATGCATAAATCTCGGTGCATCCTTCCAGGCTCTCGGCAAAAGCTATTTCTCCATGATAACCTCCTTCTGCCGTCAGATTATTGTGCTTCTCCCCGTCGCATATCTTCTCTCAAAAACAGGTGTTCTCAATAACGTATGGTTCGCATTCCCTATCGCAGAGATAATGTCCCTTGTTGTTTCACTTTTCTGTTTCGCCTATGTGTATAAGAAAATCATAAAGCCCATTTCTTCCCCTGATAAAGCAGAAAAAAAGGCTTGACTTTTCAAAAGAACAGTTGTATTATATAAGTGTCGAGTGCAACATTTTTATTTATTTTGTTGCCGACTCGACACTTTCTGTTTCTCTATAGTATAATACGATTCCCTCACCGTCAGGTGAGGGTTTTGTATTTTAAAATGAATATTCCTCCGAAAGTCGCAAACTATATATAAAAAAACGAGGTGCATATATGTCTTCTCTATGGCACGAAACAGCCACTCTCCCCTCTTTTCCCACTCTGCGTGAAAGCATAAAAGCCGATGTGCTTATTATCGGCGGCGGTATGGCAGGACTGCTGACAGCTTATCTTCTGAAAGAAAAAGGGATTTCCTCCGTCATACTGGAAAGCGGTAAAATCTGCGGCGGCACTACGGGAAACACCACAGCCAAAATAACCTTTCAGCACGGACTGATTTATTCCGACCTTATCAGAAAAGGTACTGAAACAGCAAAAGCCTATTATGAAGCCAACCGTCAGGCTCTGGAAAAATATAAGGAACTTTCGAAAAACATAAAGTGCGACTTCGAAATAAAGGATAACTACATCTACTCTACCGACAGCCGTCAGAAAATCGAAGATGAACTCAACGCTCTTCACATAATCGGAGCAGACGGCACCTTCGCAGAAAAGCTGTCACTGCCCTTTCCTACCGTAGGCTCGGTAAAAACAGAGGATCAGGCACAGTTTCACCCTCTTCTTTTTGCTTCGGATATAGTAAAAGACCTGCACATTTATGAAAACAGCCGTGTCATTGAAATGAAGGGCAACACTGCAGTCACCGAAGTAGGCTCCGTAAAGGCGGAAAATGTCATCGTCGCCACACACTTCCCTTTTATAAACAAGCACGGATTTTACTCGCTGAAACTTTATCAGCACCGCTCTTATGTAATAGCACTGGAAAACGGCACCGAGCTGAACGGAATGTATCTGGACGAAAAGGAAAACGGCCTCTCCTTCCGCAGTTACAGAAACCTCCTTCTCCTCGGCGGCGGTGACCACAGAACAGGAAAAAAAGGCGGCAACTACACTGAACTCCGTCAGAATGCAAAAGTATTTTACCCCGAAGCACAGGAGAAATTTCACTGGGCGGCACAGGACTGTATGAGTCTCGACTCTATGCCCTACATCGGCTCTTACTCAAAAAGCACCCACAATCTCTACACCCTGACCGGCTTCAACAAATGGGGAATGACGGGTGCTATGTCAGGCGCACTTATTCTTTCTGACCTTCTTTCGGGCAAGACTAATCCCTACGCAGAGGTTTTCTCTCCCTCACGCTGTATGGTTACTCCGCAGATTTTCCTCAACGGTGCGGAAAGTCTTATGGGCTATCTTTATCCAACGGCGAAGCGGTGCCCTCATCTCGGCTGTGCCTTAAGATATAACAAGGCGGAGCACAGCTGGGACTGTCCCTGTCACGGGTCAAGATTTACAAAAAGCGGCAGAGTTATTAACGGACCGGCAAACGGAAACCTTAAGTGAATTCGGAATTCCGCATAATAAAAAGGTGGCTGATGCCCAATACCATTAAGTTAAGAAACGACTGAAAAAGAAAAAGCATCTGACGTTTGCCTTGAAAGCAAATACAGGTGCTTTTTAAATTGTCAAGACACGCCAAAAAGACAGACATATGCCTGCCAAGAAAAAACTTGTAAAAAA
>JAZNMU010000072.1:0-8338 GCA_045579865.1 Acutalibacteraceae bacterium | reverse complement strand
AAATATATCTTTCTTGCCGATTTTAACACCTGCTATACGGTTACCAAGCATAAGCGGTCCGTCCACTGCCTTACCGAACTCGAACTTAACACCGCATTCCTCAGCGTAGGTGATAAGGCAGTCATAGATAGTCTTTCTTTCCATCTGAATTTCGAGCTGGTCCTCAGGAGTATCCTGACGGAGTGCTGTCTTCATACCGGGACCGAAGAATGTCATATCCTGCTTGAGACTCCATTTGCTTTCATCAGGAATATCCATACCTATTGCAGTAAATGCCTTACGGTCGAAAATATCTGTCCAGTCATAACCGACGTCTTTTCTCTTGTTTTTTTCGTAAACAGTTACATCGAAGCCGTTTTTGGCTAAGATAGCACCTGCGGCTATACCGCCGTGACCTGCGCCTGCTACGATAATTCTTTTGCTCATACATATTTCTCCTTTTAAAGCTTATGATAAGAAACCGTACTTATTATATTTTTTCCTTGCTGAGAATCTGTTTGAAGTCGGCAGCAGCAAAAATACCGCAGACAAGAACTACAACAGCACAAACTATTGTAAGGGGAGAAAGGACACTTGTGTCACGAAGGATAAGCACTGTGAATACGATTGCCCATGCTGAATATGTAACATTGAGCGCCATAGCTTTTGAGGCACCGATTTTTGCAATAGCCTTGTAATAGAAAAGGTAGGAAACGGTAGCACATAAAGCTGCAATTACGATAGTAGGAAGCAACCAACCTGTTTCTTTGTTAAAGAGGCTTGCCGTAAAGCCCCAGCCCTTGAGGACCGGAAGAATAACGATTCCGTAAAAGAGAGCAGATGTTGTCTGTCGGATCTGAAGAGCATATTCGTCTGTGACCTCAGGGTCTTTGAGACATTTGGCAAGAATAACAGCTTCGATACCCCAACCGAACGAACACATAAGTGCGCCTAATAATCCTAACCAGAAGTTTTTGATGTCAAGATTGGGTGAATAGCTTAATCCGTAAACACCTACAAATGTAATTACAAGAAAAATCCACTGGTGCCATTTCATTTTTTCTTTAAGGAATACAAAAGCGAGAATACTTCCTATAGCAGGGAATATAGCACTTGCGATAGCACCGATTGATGCGCCCATATAATTTACGGCAAGCACATAACCGGTCATACCGATAGGTCCGCCGATTATGGCAGCAAGTACAACAAATTTACCGCTTTTCGTTCTGAAAGCTTTCCATACATTCTTTAAGTTTCCTTTGACGCCATTGTAAAGAAATGACCATACAGCAGAGCATGCGTCATGTAAAAATGTGCTTACAAAGGGTGCGAGGAAAATAGCTTCCTCACTTGAGAAAAAGGGTGTCATGCCGAGAGCGATGCCTAAAATAACTGTTTCTAAAGCCCATGTTATACCGGCAATAATTCCTGGTACCATAATTATATCTCCTTTAATTTTTCAAAAATATCAATATTATTTTTAAGACGGCTGTATCTTTCTACAGCCCAATCCTCCATAGGCTGGCCATCGTAAGGAACTCTTGTTTTTGCCCAAAGAGTCCAGAGATAGTCTACATATATCTTACTTGCAAGAAAGTGTCTGTAGTTTATTTCATCAGGTTCTTTTCCGAGGTAGCATCTGAGTAATTCTTTGTCGTGAACCTTATCGAAGCCCGCTTCAATAGAAACATCGGCTACATCCCACATTCCGTCATTCATGCCTGCGTATTCCCAGTCAATCAGATACATACGATCGTTGCCTACAACCCAGTTTTCACATAAGGGGTCGTTGTGGCAGGGAACTTTGGGAGCGTTGATTGTATTGTCGATTTCCTCTTTGATTTTCATAACTGCCGTTTTCTTCTCTTTATAGTCATCAAACATTGGTACGTTCATATCATTGATGATTTTTTCATAACCGGCGGCCATATCAAATACTTCAAAAGGTACGCCTGTATCAGCTCCGCTGGAATGCATCTTCTTAAGAATTTCGGCTACCTGACTTATACGGTGAAAATCGTGAAGTGACTCTGACGACATAGTAACAGCATTTGAAATATATTCCGTAACCTTTGAACCATCGTCACCGAAATAGAGAAGAGTAGCATCAACGCCTAATTTACAGGCAAGTTCTGTACTGATTTTTTCATCGCTGCGCACGATAAGTTCTTCTGTGCCGTCACCTGGAATGCGGACAACATATTCCTTGCCGTCATCAAGTGTAACATGATATGTGTGGTTTGTCAGACCGCCCATTCTTTCAATGGTTTTGTAAACCCCTGTACCGAGAACCTTTGTAAGAAGAGCGGAAATCTGTGCGAGATCTTTTTCTACAATTTTTCTCATTTTTATATTCTCCTTAATTTTTTACTTTCGTAGGTATATTCAAATTTGTCATCATTGACATTAAAATGAATTCCTGCAGCTGAGTTGTCTGTTGTTTTAAAAACAGTAACGTTTACTATATCTCTTTCGGCGCAATCAAGAGATTCAGCGATATTTTTAAGAATTTCAGATCTTGTATTATCGATATAGGTTCTGTCAAATACTCTGAGCTCATCCAGAGAGTCAAACTCAAAAATAACGTCTTCTGAATATTTACGCATCTTCATCTTTAATCTATCCAGATTTTTCATATAAATGGCTTCCCAGAGCAAATCTGAAGTTTCGGGCTCATCATATATTCCGAGCAGAATATTTTTAAACTCTGTACTGAATTCCTCGCTCCAGAAAGTATGACCAAGCATAAACCAGGCATCACTGCCGCCTACGGTTACACTGTCAATATATCCGTCTGCACCTTCTGTCATACACCACTCTGCAGTCGTGCCTTCTGAGTAAACAGCGGCATAGTAGGAGTCGTCCACTTCTTTTTCGAAAGGGTTTTCAGAAAAGTAATTGTCCGATGAACAGATATAGGTGTTTTTCAGATAATCCTTAACAGCATAAATGGTAGAGTTGTTGTTTCTGGTAAGATAATCCTTATTCTCAACTATTATAACACCGTACTTCTCACGAAGATACATAAATTTTTCTTTAAGATAACCGACTACAATGATAATTTCATCAATGCCCGCTTCTTTAAGCTGCCGTATCTGTCTTTCAATAAGAATTTCACCTTTGACTTCGATAAGAGCTTTGGGCTTTTCATAGGAAAGAGGGGCAAATCTGCTCGCAGTACCGGCCGCCATTATAACAGCGTTATCAACTTTATAACTCATTTGTACACTCCTTATTATTCAAAACTGTGTTCACTGAGAACAACCTCTTTGTTGTTGAAGGTCCAGTTGTTTTTATCCCAGATATTATTGTTTTTGAGACTTACCCATTCTGTCGGCAGGAAAGTATAGCCGTTATTGTATGCAGTGTTCCAGTTATCTGTAATTGCGATAAAGTGGTCGTGAGCATACTTTTCATCGTTATTGATTTCTTTACCGGTAAATGGGTTGACGGGATTTTTGATTAATCCGTCAAAAGCAATAGTCGGCACATCTGCATTAGTCATAAATTCATCTGAAATATTGAATCCTTCGCTGTCAAATTCCTTAACCATTAACAGGGGGAAGAAGAACTCAAGGTCTTTCAGGTAATTGCCTTCGGCATTGAAGTCAAACTGTCTGCTGTGGTAAGCGCCGGTGCTGTGGTCTGACACAAGAATTATTTTCGTATTATCATAAATATCGTTTTCTTTAAGATAGTCGAGCCAGTTACCGAGCTGAATGAAAGAAGCTACATTACAGTGATAGTGAGTTATCTGCTTTTCTGTTGACATATCTATTGTTTTACCGTCAAGGGTGAAAGCATCTGCCGTTTCAAAGGCTGAGTTATCAACAGTGAGAGAAGGTGTGTAATCGGGAAGCTGTAAAAGCGTGGGATTATGAGTTGTTTCATTTACCATATACATAAATGTATCTTTCTCTTCGTCGAGGATATTTGTCATAGTCAAGAGATTTGAAAGCACATTATATGAATCCATAAACTTTTTATCTATGCCTTTTGCCTTTGTTCCGCTCATTGTCTGTGTACCGTATGTCACAGCCTCTGTATCAGAAGGAGCTTGGTTGTAAAGACCGTTATTATAAATTGTTGTCTGTATACACAGCGGCATTGATTTCATAATGCTGAAACAGAAGAAGTTTCTGTTGTTCTTCTGAATGGTAGTTTCTTTATCTGTGTTATCACTGAATCTGCCGCCGGTGATATACTTGTTCATGCCTTCGTATTTATCAAATAAAGATAAATCGGGAACATAACCGTAGTTGGCATAAACAGGATCGCATACAGTAACATCAAAACCGTTTTTATGAAACAGAGCAGGCATAATCTGCAGTGCTTCATTGTGTTTGTCTACAAGAAGCTCTTTGTCCCTTTTATTTATCTCTACAGGGGTGTATTCATAACCTCCGAAAAGGGCAGGTGCCGCGTGATTTGTTACACCGCTATAGGAAATAGTATTTGAATAATAAGTAAAGCCGTCAAATTTTTCCTTGAGCTCAGGATTTTGGTCAAAGATATAAGGAACATAAATACCGAAAGCTCTGTCGAGCATTATAACTACTACATTTTTGCCTTTTTTACTGAGCTGGAAATGAGGTGTTTCGGAATACTGTTCAACTGAAATTTCATCAACAGAGGATTTTGTTGTGATAAGATTCAGTCCTGACATCGCTCCGATAGCTATTACACATACAAGAAGAACAGAAGTAACTGCTTTTGGCGCTTTGGAAACTATCAGGTAGAGAAGAGCAGCGGCGGCTATGAGTACCAGCAGATTTATAAGCTGCTGCATAAGAGTGAAGGTCATTCCGTCTTCATATCTGAGTGTTGGAGAAATAACTCCGAGGTCTGTTCCGAAGAACATATAGTTGATAAGGAAGATGCCGCACATTATCCAGACGATTTTTCCGAAAAGAACCTTTCCTTTTTTACCGGAAAGCCAGTAGAAAACACTCATCCAAATAAGGAAAGTACCCGCAGCAAAAGCAAGAGAACTTACGATATACCATAATGGGTTATGGAAATAAGTTACATCTACATATTCCTGAGGAGAGTCAGCGATAAAGTTTGAGGGGATGAAAAGGCCGGTAAAAAATGTAAGGAATGCTGCACCAAGTAAGAAAAGCTTTTTATTTGGCTCGGCATCGGAAGCAGGGGATAAATGTACTTTTCCTTTGAGTAGATTTGAAACCAGAGGAACCTCGAGAGCTAAACCTACAAGAACAAGAAAAAGCTTTCTTTTTACGGAATCTGTATCGTAAATGAATCCGCCGAAAGCAATAAGAACTATACCTGTTAAAGAAGTCAGTATGCGAAGAACTTTCTGAGGATTGGGAATTTTGTAGAAAATAGTTTTTACAAGTGAGAAAACATTGTTCAAAGTCCAGTAAAAAACAAGACCGGCAGGTGACTCATAAAGGAAAACGAGAAAAAACAGAGCCATACCGTAAAGTTGGATTTTTGTTTTGAGAGGAAATCCTTTAAGATAAATAGCACTTGAGATAACATTGACCAGTGTCATAAGTATCGGCAGAAGATTTACGGAAAGAGCACCTATAGTGATTATTCCGTCAGGAACACTCAGGTCAGCAATAGGTCCGAGAGAAACGCCTTTAAGAATATCCAGATGCGAAAGGAACTGATAAGCTGCCATAAAGAAAGGAATTTCGAGAAGAAGTGAAATTGAACCGTGAAGTGCGTCTGTAGGCTTATAATTGTTTTGACGGTAATAAGCCTGTAAAATCATCATTCTTTCGTCACCGGAGAACACCTTTTTGATATGTGAAACACCGTGATGAAGTTTTGCGTCAATGTCTCTTGCTTCTTCCTGTTTGGCATCAGCCTGTCTGTACAGCGGAAGAACAAGAATATTCATAATAAGACTCAGAAAGATGATAGAGATACCGGGATGGTGAACAAAACGGTTAGCAAGCTGGAATATTATCTCAAACAAAAGTTTAAGAGGACCTATGAGTAAATTTTCAATTATTGCACCAAAAGACATTGTTTAATCCCTCTTTTCCTTTCTGTTAAGTTCCTCGTATTTGTTTATAAGGTAATCTGCAGTACGCTTAGCACCTTCACCGCAGTAAGCCCAGGTTTCTTCTTTTACCTGTTTTCTGCCTTCTGCATATTTCGGGTCGGCAATACAGTTATCAATAATTTCTTTTATGTTTTTCATATTGTCCTTTGTAAGCTGCTGACCTATTCTGGGAAGAGCCGAGGTGGTCCAGAGAGGAGTTTTGAGCCACCAGGCATCATAGACACTTACATCGAACTGAGGATCGGTATAAATTACCGGCTTATCATATATGAGCGAGAAATCAAAAATAACACCTGAAAAATCAGAAACAAGAATATCTGAACGGCGTAGAACTTCAAAATTGTCTGTATCTCTGTTCCATTCAAGCTGTTCTGAATCCGGATATTTTTTCATAAGCTTCTCGATCATCTCTTTTTCAGAGTCAAAAGACTGAGGGTGAGGACGGACAATAACGTGGTAACCTGTCTCCAAGAGTGCTTCAATAATCTTGCCGCCGTAAACTCCGAAAATACCGCTCTTTCCCCAGGTGGGGGCGAGAAGGACAGTGCGTGGGTGTTCAGGAACAGGTCCTGCATTTTCGTGTCTCTGCATCATTTTATCCATATAGGGAATGCCTACCTTAAGCAGTTCTTTTTCAGGAAGATTACGAAGCTTTTCGAGGTTTCTTATATCATTTATCTGATAGTCTCCTGAAAGAAGAATGGAGTCATAGTAGTCTATACCAAACATTCTGTAAAGAATTATCTCACTGGCAGCATGGGGAATATGTACATAGTAATCTACATCCTTAGCTCTTTTCCACTGATAGACATCGAGACCGGGGGTGGTGGAAAGGAGAACGGAAGCATTGAGATAATTCAGACGGGTAAAAGCCTTATTATCGCTGCCGACGAATTCTGCTTTTATGTGAGGATAGGGATTGCTGAGAGCAGGGTCATCCTCTGAAGCGGTAAGATAAACCACATCCTTGCCTCTTTCATTCATTTCACGGCAAATCGGTTCAAAAACGGACCAGTAACGTTTATTATCGGAAAAAATAACAAAGGGTATTTTATTGGCATTCATATCGATTTTACCGCCGCTGAGCCGTACTTTCATTTTTATGAGAAGCATTCTCAATGAGTAAACGGCAGCGCCGATAACACCGATAAGAATAGTGAAAAGCATACTTCCCGTACCGGGATCAATGTACAAAAACATAAACACATCTCCTTGAATTTTAACTTATTTTAACATATCTCGAGTATATTATATATTTATAGTCCGAATACGACCTTTTACGTTAACAACCATTCTACCATAAAATATCATTGAAGTAAATATAAAAACTTATAATTAATTTTTTTATATCAAACAGAATATATAGGATTAATATAAAGTGGAGTTTGCTTTAAACGAAAATAAAGTCCGTCTGCTGTTAAACAGACGGACTTTGGTGAGGATGAGTGGGCTCGAACCACCGACCCCTTGCATGTCAAGCAAGTACTCTGACCAACTGAGCTACACCCTCATATTTATTCTCATTGATTGACTTTGTTGATTATAGCATATTGTTCTGCCGTTGTCAATTAATTTCTCATTATTTACCTGCCTTTTATTGACATTGATTTTCAGTAGTATTATAATACTGTAAAAGAAAAATGATTACAAGGCAGGATAAAAAATGGCTTTTTTAAACGGTGCGGTTGAATATTATGATCTTGAACGAACCGGGGAAATATGTGACTTTTGTAAGGAGATTCCATTTGAAGAGTACCTTTATGCAGAAGAAATAAAAGGCGAAGTTTACAGTATAACTGACTTCGGCGCAGATGAAAAGGGAGATTATATAACCAATACGAAGGCAATAAATACCGCAATTGATAAGGCTTCTTTGAAGGGCGGGACCGTTCTTATACCTGAAGGTATCTACATTTGTTCAGCCGTGGTACTGAAAAGTAATGTTACTTTATTTGTAAAAGGTACACTTAAATGTGTTGACTTTGAAACAAACAAAAATGCCGCTGAAAAGCTCGGCAGGGGAGAAAAATATTATGTGCACAGCCGTTGCCGTAAAGGCTTTATTTATGCCGATGGTGCTGAGAATATAACCATCTGCGGCGGAGGAAGAATTGACGGAAGCGGAGCAACCTACTGCAAAGAGGCTAAAAAGCCTGAAAAGCTTATGCCTCTTGAGAATTTTCACCTCAAGACATACATTATGGAATTCAGAAGCAGAATCCGTTTTGAAAAAGAAAACAGTGAAAGAGTAAATCTTATTGAGCTTTGCCGCTGTACGGGTGTTGATATTCATAATATTGAGCTTTACGAAACTGCCTG
>JAZNMU010000071.1:0-6731 GCA_045579865.1 Acutalibacteraceae bacterium | reverse complement strand
GAAAAAGGTCTTATTTACCGCGGTGAAAGAATTATCAACTGGTGTACTCACTGTAAAACTTCTATCTCCGATGCAGAGGTAGAATATGAAGAGCAGGACGGTAATTTCTGGCACTTCCGTTATCCCTTAAAGGATGAAGAGGGTTACATCGAGGTAGCTACGACCCGTCCCGAAACTATCCCCGGTGATACAGGTATAGCTGTTCATCCCGACGATGAAAGATATACTCACCTTATTGGCAAGACAGTTGTAATGCCCGTTATCGGCAGAGAAATTCCTATCGTAGCTGACTCTTACGCTAAAATGGATAAGGGTACAGGCGCAGTTAAAATTACACCTGCCCACGATCCCAATGACTTTGAAGTAGGTCTTCGTTGCAATCTTCCCGTTCTTAATGTTATGACCGATGACGGCTTTATGAACGAAAATGCAGGAAAGTACGAAGGTATGAACCTTATGGAATGCCGTAAGGCAATCATCGCTGACCTTGATGCTGCAGGTGCACTTGTAAAAATCGAGCCTACTAAGCACGAGGTAGGTACCTGTTACCGTTGTCATACATCTGTTGAGCCAAGAGTTTCAAAGCAGTGGTTCGTTAAGATGGAGCCTCTCGCTAAGCCAGCCATCAAGGTAGTACGTGACGGTAAGGTTAAGTTCATTCCTGAACGCTTTGACAAGATTTACTATAACTGGATGGAAAACATCCGTGACTGGTGTATTTCCCGTCAGCTTTGGTGGGGTCACAGAATTCCTGCCTGGTACTGTGCTGAATGCGGTGAAATCACCGTTTCCAAGGAAACTCCCGATAAGTGCTGTAAGTGCGGCAGTGCAAACATCACTCAGGATCCTGACACTCTTGACACATGGTTCTCCTCGGCTCTTTGGCCCTTCTCTACCTTAGGCTGGCCCGAAAAGACTCCCGAGCTTATGCACTATTATCCCACAAGCACTCTCGTTACCGGTTACGACATCATCTTCTTCTGGGTTGCAAGAATGATTTTCTCTGCCTGCGAGCAGATGGGTGAGGTACCCTTCGACACCGTATTCATTCACGGTATCGTCCGTGACGAGCTCGGCAGAAAGATGTCAAAATCCCTCGGTAACGGCATAGATCCGCTTCTTGTTATCGATAAATACGGCGCTGATGCATTAAGATTCACTCTTGCCACAGGTAACAGCCCCGGAAACGATATGCGTTATTCTGATAAGAAGGTTGAAGCCAGCCGTAATTTCGCTAATAAGATATGGAATGCCGCACGCTTTATCCTTATGAACCTCACCGAGGAAGAAAAGGCTCCTCACATTCCCACTGATCTTGCTCTCGAGGATAAGTGGATTATTTCACAGTTTAACAGTCTTGCAAAGGAAGTTACCGATAATCTTGATAAATTTGAGCTTGGTATCGCAGTACAGAAGCTTTACGATTTCATTTGGGATTTATTCTGCGACTGGTATATCGAGCTTGCCAAGATAAGACTTCAGAAGGGCGGCGCAGAGGCAGAAACAGCCCGTGCAGTTTTAGTTTATGTTATGAGCGAAACTCTCAAGCTTCTCCATCCCTTTATGCCCTTCATCACCGAAGAAATCTGGCAGACACTTCCCCATAGCGGCGAAACCATTATGCTTTCAGCATGGCCCACATTCAGTGAAGATTTAGTTTTCACCGAGGATGAGGAAAAAATGGGTATCATTATGGATGCTATCAGAGCAGTGCGCAACAGACGCTCCGAAATGAACGTACCTCCCTCAAGAAAGGCACACGTTTACATCGCTACCGATAAGAAGGATATCTTTGATTTAGCAGTAGTATTTATGCAGAGACTCGCTTCCGCTTCCGATGTTACAGTAGGCGACAGCTTCTCTATCGACGGCAGTGTAAGCATTGTTACCGCTGACGCAAAGATTTACATTCCCATGGGTGACCTTGTTGACTTCGAGGCTGAAAGAAAGCGCCTTATGAAGGAAAAGGAAACAGCCGAAAAGAAGCTTGCACAGATTAACGGTAAGCTTAATAACCCCGGCTTCCTCGCCAAGGCTCCTCAGAATGTTATCGACGGACAGAAGGCAGATGCTGAAAAGCTCACCGAAAAAATAAAGATGATCGACGAAAGTCTTGCATCATTAGGTTAAAATGAATTACCCCGACATGTTTGCTTGTCGGGGTTTGTAATTATATTGTAAATATTATTTTATTTACATTTTAACTCCCTTATGCTATATTGTAATTAAAGGAGGCGATAAAAATGAAGAAATATATCAAAGAATTAATAATCTGGTTTATACAGCTTTTTATGTTTTTCATCTTTCCTTTTTTCGGCGGACCCACAGACGGCATGGGCATAGTTGTGGTGCTTATCTTCTCTACATTTGTTCTGTCACTGTTAATGGGTGCTCTTTCTGATAATAAGGTGAAATACTCTTACCCTCTGGAGGTGGCTGTCCTTTTCTTTGTGTCAGTAGGGATACATTATGATGTGAGCGCTTCAATTCAGAGCTTGTGGTATTTAGCTATCTCCGCTGTCGGTATCGCCGTCGGATCACTTATTAAATTAGCAGTAAAGAAAATCAAGAGGAAATAATATGAATTTACGACTTGCAACAGAAAAAGACCTACCCGAAATCAGCCGTCTTTTTACATCAATAACCCGAAAACTTGACAGTGAAAATATCTGTATATGGGATGAGGTCTATCCCGACTGCGCTTTTCCCGACGATATAAAAAGAAAAAGCCTCTTCTTGCTCGAAGAGGATGAGAGACTTATTTCCGCCTTCGCTCTATGCGAACCTCAGGAGGACGAGGGGAGTATAGTGTGGGAAAGCCCTAACGCCAAAGGCATTTACCTTTTCCGCTTCGGGGTAGCGCCGGATTCTCTGAATAAGGGTATCGGCACCCTTATGCTAAAGGAAGCAGAAAGAATAGCCAAAGAAAGTGGCGGAGAATACCTTCGTCTTTTAGTGGTGGACTATAATATTCCTGCCATAAAATTCTACGAAAAGAACGGCTACGGAAAGGCGGAGGGATATTATATAAAGGATCAGGACGGTCTGATTCTTAAGGAGTTCGGCTACGAGCTTAAATTATAAGGGGTGATAAATGTGAAGAAGGATCGCTTTGATTTATTCGCAAAAATAAGTCTTTGGATAACTGCATATTACTTCTTTTCAAATTTAATCACTATTCCTTTATGGTGGGGAACGGCAATATCGGATTTTTTTGGTTACCTGATAGAAATTCCCTTTTATATCGACCTTTTCACCTGGCATATTTTTGGCATTTTTTCCGTTATCAGCTTAATCGTAAAAATAGCAATATATGCAGACAGAAAGGTTATTTTCGGAAAGGACGCACTTATTAACCTCGGCTTACATATCTTTTACACCGTAGCCGCCTTCGGTGAGATATGGTGGATATTTGAAAACAGCTTCTGATTTGAAAGGAGTCAATGAAATGAAAAAGGATGAATTTGTATGGTTTGCCCGAATCAGCTTAGCTATGACAGCGTATTATTGCTTTGCAAATCTGATTCTCGTTTTTCCAAATTCATTATTGGAAATAAAATTTATTGACAGCTTTGCTGGTGTACAGATATTGATTGATATGATTTCGTGGCATCTTTTCGCTGTGCTTTCGTTGATAACATTTATTATAAAAATAGTGGTGTGGGCTAATGAAAAGGTGCTGACTAAAAATGATGTTCTTATTAATCTTATACTGCATTTTATTTTTACTGTAGTAGCACTAGGTGAAATTTATTATATTTTGGGAACTGGCTTCTGATTTTTATACAGAAAAATAACCGTCACATTCAAAGTGACGGTTATTACTTTGTATTCTTATTTCATTTTCTTCCCGAACTTAATCTGATTAACAACAAATCCGCCAAGAAGAAGCAGTAAAATAATCGGCAGGAAGATTATAACAGTAAGTGCAAGACCTATTACCACACCGAGCCCCTTGTTGCTCTTTACGTAGTTAGTTTTGATACTTTCCTTCGGGGGAAGATCATCATAAAGATTCAGCACAGCCTTTTCGTCGCAAATGCCGGGGTTATAAAGGAGGGGCTCCACCAGGCTTTGTACAGAGGTTGCGCCCTTAAGGATGCTGCTTATCTTTATGCCGAAAAGATTCAGAATGCTGTCGATTACGGCAAGAATGCCCATAGTGATTTTATATTCTGCCGTGTCGGGTGAATAGGGGGAGTCACCGCCGTAAAGATTTCTCACAAGAGAAACTATAAAGTCAACTACTCTTTGGTCTTTGATGTGAGCGTAATCGCTCTTTTTAAGTCCGCTTTCTTTCCTTACGAGCTTTGCCACAGTGCCGATTTTAAGTTTTGACAATATCTTTGCAAAGGGCTTGATTATCCAGCCGATTTTATAAATGAGCTTTTCCTTTACGCTGAAAGCAGTGGCGAGGCGGGCGAGCTCGGGAATATCTTTGCCTGCAGCGTCGATAACCCTTCTTATCATACCGAAGAATTTATCTTCCAGGTGGTCTTTGAGTTTTCTGCCGTTAATGTCACATTCCACATCTACTGACTTGACATCTATCTTGCCCTCGGCGGGAAGGAAGGTAACCTGACGGAAGGTGGCGGGATAGCCTACTGCGGCGGCTGTGGTAATGTCGTAGAAAACCTTATCCTTTTCCGTGTACTTGTAGGAAATGTCCTGCATATGGGTGTGACCTGTGAACATATAATTAAGACCAAGCTCGGTGAATTCGTCAATTCTTCTTTCTGCTTCACCCATAATGTTGCTTCTGCCGATGATGGTGTAGAAGGGAGAGGGGGAGATCATAGGATGATGTGTCATGGGAATGATGAACTGACCTGCCTCCTGTGCATCCTTAATCTGCTCGGTAATCCACTCGAAACAGTCATCGGAGAAACCGCTTGCGCCCTTATGGTTTCTGTCGTCGTTGAGGGCGAAAAGGCGGTAGCCGTCGCAGAGCTGTACCACATAGCTCATACTGTCTCTGTGTACGGAGATAGCTTCATCGGGTCCGAATTCATAGTACATATCCCACAGCTCGTCTCTTTTTACTGAGGGTACTGTAACAGCTTCATCACCTACATATTTTCTCGTAACATCACCGTCATGAAAGTCGTGGGTTGCCGTAATAACATAAACCTTCTTGCCTCTTTCCTTAAGAGAGCGCAAAAGGCCGATAACGCCCTCGTGAGCCTCTCTTTCAGCCATAGTGGTGACGTCGCCTGAAACCAAAACTATCTCGCATTCATCCTCAGCTAACTGATTCATCAGGGAAGTGAGAATTTCCTCACAGTTGAGCAAATCGTTGGTTGTCTTTGCATATTCCTTTTCAAAGCCTTTACCTGTAATGCCTGTTTCCTTTGAATAGTAGTGAATATCGGAGATGATATTCAGCTTTAAAGGTTTAATGTTTTCGTACATTTTTTCCACCTCGTTTATTTTCTTTTAATAATTATTTTATGGCTTTCCTTGTATGCGCTTGAAAGTGTAAGTGTAATCTGACCCTTATTCTGCTTACAGTCGGTTTCTTCTCCGTCGAGCGTGCAGATATACTCAACCTGTTCATCCATAACGCACAGCATAGTAAATTCCTCATTACTGCCGTAGTAGGTAAAGTTGATTTCAGCCTCAGTTTTGTCTTCGTTAAAGACTACCTTATCCAAATAAGTATCGAAGCCTACATTGACCTTACCGGGACAGTAGTAAGCCTTTGCCCACATATTGATGGGAGTGGAGAGACCGCCGAAGTTATGGAACCAGCCGCCGCAGCCTGTGACGGTGTTTACCATTTCAAATGTGTAGTAGCTTTCATCTACCTCTCTTTTCCATATGTTAAGGGCTAAATGGGCGATATCGTAGGCGAAATCACTTTCACCGCAGTCGAGCATACTTTTCCATATAAACCATTGGTGGGGGAACCAGATGTTACCGTTCCAGTAGCCGTTGATTTTGTAGTAGCTTGCCGTCATATCAACAGCACTGATGCCGAAGGGTGTGTGCATTTCTCTGTCATTGGTAAGATGACCGAGAATCTTTTTCTTCTGATTTTCGTCGCAGACACCTGCTATAATCGGATAAATACCGTCAAGACCCTTATTGAGGTTTTCACCTTCGGGAGTAGTGTATTTCACTGTAGGCTCGTAATTCTCATCGTGGAGAACGTAGCTGTAATAGCCGCTTTCATCGTCCCAGGAGTATTTATTGAGAGCCTCTGTCAGGTCAGCGCAGTCCTTTTTGTATTCCTCGGCATCTTCTGTTTTACCGAGTCTGTCAGCCATAATGGCGAGGATTTTACCGAAGCGGATTACCTGTGATGTGGAAATAACGGGAGCCGCCCTGTCACGGAGCTCGTCTGCCTTCATAGCCATCTGTGCGGGGTAATCGTCCATACCGCTTGAGGAGTAGAAATAATCGTAGGTGGTGAGAAGTCCGCTCTTAAACTTACCTGTCGTCGAGCCTCTTATCTTGCCTCTGAGAAAGAGATAATAAAGTCTCGCTCTCGAATAGTATGAGAGAAATCTTTCCTTATCGTTAGTGCTCTGGAGCATTTCGTAAAGCTGATAAATCTGCACGGGGACAGGGGAGCCGTGATGAAGGAAGGCATAGTCGGGATTGTCCTCGGTGCTTAAATATGTATCGATAATATATTCGGCAAACTTAGGTGCGATTTCGTTCATACCGAGACCTATAAAGCCCGAATCCCAGGTGTAAAGGCAGTCCCAACGTTTACCGGGGGTGTG
>JAZNMU010000070.1:0-5805 GCA_045579865.1 Acutalibacteraceae bacterium | reverse complement strand
ACACCGAAGCCGGCTCTCGCCTGTATCAATCAGGAAAAGATTACCTGCTTCCACGGTGTTCCTACTATGTTTATTGCGCTTTTAGAGCACCCTGATTTTGAGAAAACTGATTTCTCATATATGAGAACAGGTATTATGGCGGGTTCGCCCTGTCCTATATCCGTAATGCAGGATGTTGTTAATAAGATGAATATGAAGGAAATCACCATCGTTTACGGTCAGACTGAGGCTTCACCCGGCTGTACAATGAGTTCTACCGATGATTCCCTCGAGATTCGTGTAAGCACAGTCGGCCGTGCACTTCCCGAAATCGAATGTAAGATAGTTGACCCTGAAACCGGCGAAGATATGCCGGTAGGCGAAACCGGTGAATTCGTGGCAAGAGGCTACAATATAATGAAGGGCTATTATAAAATGCCCAAAGCTACTGCCGCAGCTATAGATAAACAGGGTTGGCTCCATACAGGTGACCTTGCCTGTAAGACAGAGGACGGCAACTATAAAATTACCGGCAGACTTAAGGATATGATTATCCGTGGCGGTGAAAATATCTACCCGAAGGAAATCGAAGAATTTATCTATACTCACGAAAAGGTAAAGGACGTTCAGGTTATCGGTGTTCCCGATGAGCAGTACGGCGAAGAAATTGCCGCTTGGATTATTCTTAAAGACGGTGAAACCATGACAGAAGACGAAATGAAGCAGTACATCCGTGACCATATGGCTAAGCATAAGGTGCCCAGATATATTGACTTCGTTGACGGTTTCCCGATGAATGTTGCGGGTAAAATCCTCAAATACAAAATGCGTGAAGAGGCTGTTAAAAAGTACGGTCTCCAGAAGGCTGATTCTGTAGTGACAGCATAATGGTGAGTAATAATATGAATTATCCTGTTGTAGATTGTCATTGTCACGTCTATCCTGATAAGATTGCCGATAAGGCTGTCGAAAGCATACGCAGTTTTTACGATATTGATATGGGCTACGACGGCAGGACCTCAACTCTTGTAAAAGAAGGGAGCAAAAACGGAGTGAAGCATTTTATTGTTTTCTCCGTTGCTACTACCCCTAAACAGGTACAGTCTATCAATTCCTTTATTGCCGATACAGTTGAAATAAGCGGGGGACTTATGACGGGTCTCGGCTCACTTCACCCTGATTCCGAAAATATGGAAGAAGATTATGCTCACCTGAAATCTCTCGGATTAAAAGGTGTAAAGCTACATCCTGATTTTCAGAAAATCGCCATTGACGATAAGCGCTGCGAAAAAATTTATGAGCTCTGCATGGGAGAAATGCCTGTTCTTCTGCATACAGGGGACTACAGGTACGATTTTTCCAACCCTGACAGACTTGTACGCATACTTGAAAAATACCCCGCTCTGAACGTTATAGGTGCCCACTTCGGCGGATGGTCTGTATGGGACGAAGCGGTTGATAAGCTTTCTACGTATCCGAACTTTTATGTGGACTGCTCATCTTCTCTTTATGATATGACTGCTGAAAAGGCGAAAAATATCGTAAGAGCTTACGGTGCTGACAAAGTCATATTCGGTACGGACTTTCCTATGTGGCCTTATGATAAGGAGTTTGAAAGATTTTTTTCGATGGAACTTTCTGAAGATGAAATCCGGAAAATCTTTTATAAAAATGCAGTGAAGCTGTTCGGAATTGATGAAAGTAAAATTTTCTGATATTTTTTAATAAAAAATATCCTTTAAATATTGACAAAGACGTTTTAAAGTGTTAAAATCTTTTCAATCGAATATAAAGGCTATGACGAAGACGGATGAATCGGAGCATTAACAGAGAGCCGACGGTGCTGGAATGTCGGTATTGCGAATTTTCAAATCCCATCGCTTCTGAGCTGAAAGGGCGAACCTGCAGTAGTCCTTTACGTGAATGCTACGTCAGTGCATAGAGCTTGTAAGAGCTTGAAGGGGCGGTTATTCCGCAATTTGAGTGGTACCGCGGGTATTGTAATTATACTCGTCTCAAAGTTATCTTTGGGACGGGTTTTGTTTTTTTATAAAAATAATTATTAAGGAGACAGATTTATGGAACTTAATAAAATGAATAATGAACTTAAAGAGGTTGCCTTCCGAATTAAGGAAATGCGCGAAATTGCAGGCTATACACCTGAAGAGATGGCTGAGAAGGTGGATATCAGCACCGAGCAGTATATTTCTTATGAGCAGGGCACTGACGATTTTCCTTTTTCCTTCATTCATAAGTGCGCCAAGGTTTTCAATATTGGTAAAACTGACCTTCTTGAGGGACGAAGCAGTAACCTTTCTTCTTATGTCGTAACCCGTAAGAATCAGGGTAAGATTACCTCAAAAGAAGACGGCATCGAGATTAATCATCTTGCTCTTCTTTTCAGAAACAAGCTTGCTGAGCCTTATCTTGCTAAATACGAGTATAAAGAAGAGCTTCAGGATAAGCCTATCAAGACTATGACCCACAGCGGTCAGGAGTTTGACTATGTTCTTTCAGGTAAACTCAAGGTCAGGGTCGGTAACCACACAGAGATTCTGGAAGAAGGGGACAGCATCTATTATAACAGCTCTGCACCTCACGGTATGATTGCCGTAGACGGCGAAGACTGTACATTCATAGCTGTAGTTGTAGCAGGTGAAGAAAAGGCATTCAAATCAGAGGACGAAGTATCTCTTTCATCTACAAAGGTTTCTCACGAGCTGGAGATTAAAAAGTTTATTGAAACCGAGGAAAACGGAAAGGGAGTCCTTACCAAACTTGACTACAAAAATGAAGACGAATTCAATTTTGCCTTTGATGTAGTCGATGCTGTAGCTGACAAATATCCCGATAAGCTGGCTATGCTTCATATTTCTGCTGACAAGACAGAAAGAAGATTCACCTATAACGATATGAAAAAAGAGTCTGCACGTGCTGCTAACTATTTCATCAGCCTCGGTATAAAAAAAGGTGACAGAGTTATGCTTGTTCTTAAGCGTCATTATCAGTTCTGGATATGCGCTCTTGCTCTTCATAAAATTGGCGCTATAATTATTCCTGCAACCAATCAGCTTGTTGAACACGACTATGAATACAGATTTGAGGCTGCAGGCGTGTCCGGTATAATCTGCACAAGCGACGGACAGACATCGGCACAGATAGAGAGAGCTGCCGAAAAGTATGACGGTCTTAAGCACAGGATTATTGTAGGCGCTGACAGAGACGGTTGGCATAACTTCGATAAGGAATACAAGCTGTTCAGAAGCATTTATGACAGAACTGCTGAGAGTCCCTGCGGTGACGATACTATGCTTATGTTCTTTACCTCAGGTACCACAGGCTATCCTAAAATTGCCGCTCATTCATATAAATATGCACTTGGTCACTTTATTACAGCCAAATACTGGCATTCAATAAAGCCCAACGACTTACACCTTACCATTTCCGATACGGGCTGGGGTAAGGCTATGTGGGGTAAATTCTACGGTCAGTGGATGTGCGAGGGCGCAGTGTTCACCTATGACTTTGACCGATTTGATGCGTCAGAAATTCTTCCGATGTTCGCTAAATATCAGATAACTACATTCTGCGCACCTCCCACTATGTACAGAATGCTTATTAAGGAAGATCTTTCCAAATACGATCTTTCTTCCATCAGATATGCCACCACAGCCGGTGAAGCACTTAATCCTGAAGTATTCCATCAGTTCCATAAGGCTACAGGTCTCGTGATTATGGAAGGTTTCGGTCAGACTGAAACTACTCTTACTATCGCTAACCTCGTAGGTACCACACCTAAACCGGGTGCGATGGGTAAGCCTGTTCCCTGTTATGATATTGCTATCGTTGACCCTGACGGAAACGAATGTGCTGTAGGTGAAACCGGTGAAATCGTAGTCAGAACAGATAAAAAAGTTCCCTGCGGACTCTTCAAGGGATATTATAACGCTCAGGATAAGACTGACGATGTATGGTATGACGGTATGTATCACACCGGTGACACTGCATGGTGTGACGAGGACGGATATTTCTGGTATGTCAGCCGTATCGATGACGTTATCAAATCATCCGGCTACAGAATCGGACCCTTCGAAATTGAAAATGTTATTATGGAGCTTCCCTATGTTCTTGAGTGCGGTGTTTCTGCCGCTCCCGATGAAATCAGAGGTCAGGTGGTAAAGGCAAGCATCGTTCTTACCAAGGGCACTGAGCCTACAGAAGAGCTTAAAAAGGAAATTCAGAATTACGTTAAAAAGAATACAGCTCCCTATAAATATCCCAGAATCGTTGTGTTCCGTGATGAGCTGCCCAAAACAATCAGCGGTAAGATACAGAGAAATAAACTTTGATATTTTTCCTGTAAGATGTTGAAATGAAGAAATATTTGTAATATAATAAAGGTTATGTTGTTATGACAAATAAAAGAATAATTCTTTTCGCAGGTCATTACGGAAGCGGTAAAACCAACATCGCAGTAAACTATGCAGTAAAGCTAAAAGAAGAAGGTTATCCTGTTCTTATAGCTGACCTTGATATTGTTAATCCGTATTTCCGTACAAAGGACAGTGAAAAGGAGCTGGCAGAAAAAGGGATTGAGCTTATCTGCTCCGAATTTGCCAATACAAATCTCGACATTCCCTCGTTGCCGAAAAATATGTACCGTGTGGTTAATGATAAAAGGTTCCGCGCGGTAATGGATATCGGCGGTGACGATGCGGGTGCCATTGCTCTTGGCAGATTTGCTCCCTTCATAAACGAAGAAAATGATTATGAAATGATTTTCGTGGCCAACTTCTTCCGTCCGCTTACAAGAAATGCGGAGGAGGCTTATGAGGTTATGAAGGAAATCGAAACGGCTTCATCGCTTAAATTTACTTCCATAGTCAACAATTCAAATTTAGGTGAAGTAACAAGCGAAGAAGACATAATCTCTACTTTTTCTCAAACGGAAAAGCTCTCTGGATTATCAGGCTTGCCTGTATTGTTTACGAGCTGTGAAAAGAAACTTTACGAACAGTTGAAAAAGACGGGAAAAGAGATTTTTCCGCTTGAATTACAAAGCAAATTATTTTAAATGGAGGTATTATTGTGCCTAAAGTAACGTTTAATACTGATATGTGCAAGGGATGTGGCTTATGTGTAATTGCCTGCCCGAAAAAAATTCTTGTTATCGCCAAAGACAAAATCAACGCAAAGGGTCATTCACCTGCTGAAATGACAGACGAATCAAAGTGTATCGCCTGTGCTTTCTGTGCTACTATGTGTCCCGATTGCGTTATCAAGGTAGAAAAGTGAGGTGCTGAAAATGGCTGAAAAAGTTCTTATGAAAGGTAATGAGGCTATTGCTGAGGCTGCTATTTTAGCAGGCTGTCGCCATTACTTCGGTTATCCTATTACTCCTCAGACTGAGATTGCCGCTTATATGGCGAAAAAAATGCCGAAAATCGGCGGATGCTTCCTTCAGGCAGAAAGTGAAGTTGCCGCAATTAATATGGTTTACGGCGTAGCGGGTACAGGCAAAAGAGTTATGACCTCTTCATCAAGCCCCGGAATTTCACTTAAGGCTGAAGGTCTTTCGTACATCGCAGGCAGTGATCTTCCCGCACTTGTCGTAAATGTTCAGCGCGGAGGTCCCGGTCTCGGTGGTATCCAGCCTTCACAGTCTGACTATTTCCAGGCTACAAAGGGCGGCGGACACGGTGACTTTAAAATGATCGTTCTTGCTCCTTCTTCTGTACAGGAAATGGCTGACCTCACTATTAAAGGCTTCGATCTTGCTGAAAAGTACAGAATGACTTCTATGATTTTAGCTGACGGTACTATGGG
>JAZNMU010000069.1:0-7639 GCA_045579865.1 Acutalibacteraceae bacterium | reverse complement strand
ACAAGGGTCGATTTATTAACCGAAGTTAATAAATCGACCGCACATTTTTGCTTATTTGTCAAGTCTTTTTCTATATTTTTTCAAAAAAACAAAACCGGGCTCATTTCTGAGCTCGGTTCGTTTCTTAACTTAATGGTATTGCCCGCAGGTGTCCCCTTTTTTATATGGAGTACTTTTCCTTATACTCCTCATATCTTTCATTATAATGGCTGAGGTTTTCTTTTCTGACCTTTTTGGCGTAGGAGTGCATATCCATTTCCTGATGTGCGATTTCCTTGACACAGCCTGCGATGTTTGAACAGTGGTCAGCAACTCTTTCCAGATTAGTGATGATGTCACCGAATACGAAGCCCTGCTCGATAGTACATTCACCCTTTGTAAGACGGCGGATATGCTGACTTTTAAGCTCTGCCTTAAGGTCGTCAACCACCTGCTCGAGAGGCTCAACACCCTTGATGGCTTCTTTATCATTTTCCGTAAAGCATCTGTAGGCAAGGTCCATAATTTCGAGAACTGCATTTGTCATAACCTTAAGCTCTTTGCCTGCCTCACCGGAAAAGCTCATCTTCTTATCGTTCAGCTCTTCAGCTGACTTAAGAATACTTGCGGCGTGGTCGGAAATTCTTTCGAAATCTCCGATAATGTGAAGAAGCTTTGCAGCCTCGGCACCGTCTGCATCGGTTAGCTCGAGAGATGCGACCTTTACCAGATAGCTTCCGAGAATGTCCTCATATTTGTCAGTCTTCTTTTCAGCCTTGATAACGAAATCGTAGTCCTCTTCATTATGACCGTCCAAAAGCTTAACTGCACGGCGGAAGCACTCTGTAGAGATATCTGCCATAGTATGTGTCACACTGCGGCAGCGCTCAACTGCAACTGCGGGAGTAGCGAGAAGTCTTTCATCGAGCATTTCATATTTTTCTTTTTCATCTGTGTCCTTGATACTGACTGTAGCAAGCTTTTCGAGAACCTTGATAAGCGGTGCCCACATAACTACGCAGAAGACCTTGTAAAGAGTATTGACTACAGCGATACCCACGGAGGTAGCGGTATTGTCTACAAAATCAAATTTAAAGACAGCATTTGCGCCGTAGAAAAGCACAAGAGCGGCAATAGTACCGAAGATATTGAAGTAAAGGTGAACCAGAGTTGCTCTCTTTGCATTCTTGTTAGCACCGATAGAGGAAAGAACAGCGGTGATGCAGGTACCGATAGCCATACCCATAACAATAGGTATTGCGGTGCCGAAAGTGATGGTGCCTGTGGTGGACAGAGCCTGAAGAATACCGACAGAAGCCGAGGAAGACTGTATAATAGCTGTCAAAACGGCACCGGCGATAACACCTAAAACAGGGTTAGAGAAAAGAGTAAGTATTCTGGTAAACTCAGGATCATCCTTGAGTCCCGAAACTGCATCAGACATAGCGGACATACCTGTCATAAGAGTAGCGAAGCCCAAAAGAATCATAGCTGTATCCTTGCTCTTGTTCTTCTTACTGAACATAAGAAGATAAATACCGATAAGAGCAAGAACAGGAACAAAGGAATCAGGCTTGAACAAATCCATTATACCTCCGCCCTTGATGTCGGCAAGAGAAAGAATCCAACCGGTAATGGTTGTACCCACATTTGCACCCATAATGGGACCGACAGCCTGATGGAGAGTCATAATGCCTGAGTTAACGAAGCCGACAACCATAACTGTGGTAGCGGATGAAGACTGAATAATGGCCGTTACCGCCATACCGAGAAGAAATCCTTTTACGGGATTGTCAGTCATTTTTGAAAGCACTGCTTTAAGCTGACCGCCCGCCTTCTTTTCCAGTGAATTACCCATAAGATTCATACCGAAAAGGAAGAGAGAAAGTCCGCCGATGAGTGATAATACATCAAACAGAGTCATAGTTACGACCTCTTTTCTTTATCTAAAACTGAACGAAAAATATCGTTAAAAGAATAATAACAATATTTGACAAGTTAATCAATAGTTTTCACTAAAATTTTCCTCAAATTCTGCCACCCGTTCAAAAACTTTCATCAAAAAATGAAAAAAGATATGCAAAAATACCAAGAGTAAAAATCCCTTTCTTGCCCTTCTTTCCGCACAAAAAACTTTTTTCAAAAAAAGTCAAAAAAATTAAAAAAAAGACTTGACTAACCGAAAAACTTGTGTTATTATATTCGAGCGTTGAACGCACAGCATACGCTGGTGTAGCTCAGTTGGTAGAGCAGCTGATTTGTAATCAGCAGGTCGGGGGTTCGAGTCCGTCCACCAGCTCCAGTTTAATATGGGTAGGTTCCCGAGTGGCCAAAGGGAGCAGACTGTAAATCTGCCGTCAGTGACTTCGATGGTTCGAATCCATCCCTGCCCACCATAAATCCTCGTACAATAGTACGGGGATTTTTACTTTTTCACTATTACCTATTCACTCTTCATTTTTCGCCACCGTTTGACATTTTTCATATTTTATGATATAACCTACCTGTTAATTATTTCTTATGATCGGGAGGTGAGCTTTTGCTTAGCAAAGAAGAACTCGATGCATACTGCCACGAATATTATACGGATATTTATAAATACTGCCTTCTCTGTTTGTCAAACAAGGAAGACGCTGAGGATGCCACACAGGAAACCTTTGCCGTTTTCAGCAAAAAGGCACACCTTCTTAATAATGAGCATATCAGACCCTGGCTGTACAGAACGGCACACCACATGATTCTGAAAGAATACACCAGAAGGTACAAGAAAACCAACAAGGAGGAGCCTATAAGGGAAGAAGTACTCGAGGCCTCTCGTAAATTCACTACCTTCGATGAAAATATGATTTCATACTACGGCGGAAGATTCATAAAGGAAATTTACGAACGTCTGTCCGACAGCGAGAAGGAGCTTCTCGAGTTATGTTTGGACGGAAACATAAAAACAGGAAAGATGGCTGAATTTTTAGGAATAGAGGCTCACGCCTGCTCCATGAGAAAAAAGCGTCTTAAGGAAAGATGCAAAGAAATAATGATGGATATTCTCTTTTATTAAAAATTTTTGTTACGTTTCTCTTTTTCCGCAGATATATCTGTGAAGAGCGAAACTTACCAAAAGGAAGGGTGGTTTGTTTTGGAAGAGGAAAACCAGGTTTTCGGACAAAGCTCCGAGGCCGCAGAAAGCTTAAAAAATCTTGAGTCAGAAGATTTTATTTTTAACCATCAGAATAAGGAAGAAGCGAAAAATAAACTCGATAGTTCAATACAGGACATAAATGACTTTATCGGCTCGCTTATACAGGATGTGCCCGACCCCTCAAAAGAAGAGGTCACAGCAGGTATAGAAAAAATACTCGAAAAAACACATCCCTCCGAGGCACCGACCGTAACGGTAAAAACAGCTAAAAAGAAGAAAGTAACCCTTAAGGTGCTCTTCGTCGCGGCACTGCTTTCAGTTCTTTCGTTTTCCTGTCTTTTTGTTATGGGCAACCACCATAATATTAGTATAGAAAACGGGTTCGTTTCCTTCGCCAAGGATACCATAAAAATAGTATTCTTCGAAGATAGCGATGGAGAATATATAGCAGTTGATACGTTATTGGCTGATTTGAAAGAACATGGATACGAAGACATATTATTCCCACAGGAGTTCATAACTAATTCTAACAAGTACAAAGCAAACAAACCTGAATACGATACAGATACCTTTGACAAACAATTTTCTACAGAAATCTATAACAACGATATAGGTTATAGTTTTTTCGTATGTAGTTGTGACGAAGTACAGATAGCATATGATTATGTCCGGTTACATAATGCAGAAACAATAGATTATAATGGTATCGATATTTATGTTTTTAATTATGAAGAAGAGTCTTCAATTGAGTTTATTTACAATGGACATCACTATTATATAAACGCATATATTCCTTATTCAGATATGGTTGATATTGCTAAAACCATAAAATAAGGAGACCATATTATAATGAAAAGGATAATAACTACTTTACTCAGCTTTGTTATGTTATTTTCATTTTCCACTTTAGATATATCAGCAAAAGACATAGATTATACAGTTCCCGTAGTACTTGATTTTGTTTTAACTACAGAAGCAAATCCGGACATTACAGATGAAACAAACACCAGAGCTTCTGGATTAATTAACTCTTACGGTATAGGAATAGGCGTTGACGGCACAGAATTAATCATATCCGGTAGAACATATTGCACTACCGACGTAGTAAGATGTGGATTTAAGGACTTGATGGTTCAGAGAAGAGCAAGCAGTTCAGATTCATGGAAAGATTACTATGAATACGGTAATCTTTATCGCGAAGCTTCAGCTGCCTCTCTTTCAACACGACTCGAAGTAGCATCCGGCTACCAGTACAGAGTTACCTGCAAGCACTACGCTAAAAAAAGTTTACTCGTTACTCAAAGCATAAGCAACACATCAAACATCGTTACCGTTTCATAAAACTGTATCAATATCAAAACCCGAAGACATCACGCCTTCGGGTTTTATTTTTATGCGTCAGCTTTTATTCTTTCCAGCCCTTTTCATAAAAGCGGAAGTATTTTTTTGTGGCCTTATTCCAGCTTTTGTATACCTCTTCGCCTCTGTGGTCGGGAGTATAATATCCCTTTTCCTTGAGGAATTCGCAGACATACTTAGTGCTCTTGATACCGCCTCTTGAATTGAGGTGTCCCTTGTTTACGAAGTCGGTTTTGAGGTCTATACCCGCATCCTCCAGTACTTCCTCATTGGCAAAGTCAATGGTATCATAGCCCTGATCACTACAGAACTTAATCAGATTGGCAAGCTCCTGCTGTTCTGCTTTGGTACGGAATGAGGGAAGTGAAATAAAGATAAGCTCTATATTCTTTTCCTTGCCGTATTCGAAAAGCATCTCAAGCTGCTGTCTCTGGAAGCCGTCGATCTCACCTGTAACCTCGTAATCCCATTTGCCGAGTTCTCCGCTACAGTCCATTATACCGAAAGCTTTTTTCTCTCTGTCGTCAGCACCTAAAAATTTATTCTTCACCGTAACGAAGTCCGCCTTTACCAGACCGTCCACCCAACGCGAATGGAAGGTATATAAAGGAAGATAATAGGACTTTCCGTAAATGCTGACATATTTGCTTCTGCCCTCTGTGGGCTCGCCGTAAAATTCGAATGCCATCTTTGCATAGTCGAAAATAGCGTGAAGCACCTTGAAGCGGTGGAAGAAATCAGGAAAATTCAGATAAGCGGACTTTACCTTGGTATCCTTAAGACTGGATATAACCGTCTTGGAGCGAAGCCCGTGAACATCGATAACCGCATATTTTATGTCGTGCTTTTTTATCGCATAATCTATAAAGGGTCGGATAACCGCAAAAGGCTGTTCACTGGTACCCATATGGTAAATTGCCATACCGTAATCTCTCCACGCGGCAGGTGTGTTCCAGGAATAACCTATAACACTTGTACCGAAAACGAGACCGTCAATAGTATTTTCTTTTTCGCTGTCGAAGGCGGCAAGATTACGGGTATCGTAGGAGGCAGGCAGACCGTAGCACTGCGAAACGCCTGCGAATGCCATCACTAAAAGGAGAATAAAAGCGACCGAGCGCAACCATTTTATGTTTTTCATTTTACTCATCCTCCTTTATCAGAACTGCTGATATACGAAATCGGCGGCATTGAAGCTGGAGCCGTAGGCACCGTAAATAGCCACAAATATGATAGCACCGATTATCACAAGCCACTGGAAAAGCATATTCTGCTTCTCGAGGCTCTCTCTTATCTTCATTCCCTTTTCCTGCATAAGACTTACCACGAAAAGTACAAGTATCACAAGGAATACGAGGAACATCTGTCTCGGCTGAAGACCGAAGGTATAAAGTGTACCGTTAGTAAGCACCCAGGGATTGAATTCAGCGAACATATTCTTTATCATATTCAGTGAAATCATAAGAGAATCGGCACGGGAGAAAATTCTGCCGATGCTTACTAAAAGGAAGGTACGGAGAATCTGGAAAAGCTGCCAGGAGAAGCACTCCGTATTAATTTTCAGCTTTTCGATTATCTTTTTATAAACAGGGTCGAGAAGAATACTGCCCGAAATAATCACACTGTTCCACAGACCGTAAACCACATATTTGTAGCTCGAGCCGTGCCATACACCTACGAGGAAAAAGGCGATGAATGAGGCAAGGAAGGTGGGAAGCATCTTTCCGATGTAGGTGCCGAAGACCTTTCTTGTCTTTTTACCCATATTGGCGAAGGCCTTGGAAAGAGAGAGAGGATAGAAAACATAGTCCCTCATCCAGGCTCCGAGAGTGATGTGCCATCTTCTCCAGAATTCGGAAACAGAACGGGCGAAGTAGGGTCTTTCGAAGTTGACGGCCATTTTTATACCGAAAACCTGTGCCACACCGCTAATCATATCCATACCGCCTGAGAAATCAGCATAGACCTGCACGCCGTAAACCATAGCACCGAAAAGTATAATCAGGCCCTTATACTCAGTGTAATTACCGAAAATCTCATCGGCTATTATACCCATATATTCGGCAAGGGTGAGCTTTTTGATAAGACCCCACAGGAAAAGCTGTGCGCCGAATTTAGCCTCACGGAAATCGAAGCGGTGACCCTCGAAAAGCTGAGGTGCCATATGACCGAAGCGTCCGATGGGTCCCTGGATAATCTGAGGGAAGAAGGATACGAAAAGAGTCATCTTTGCAATATTCTTTTCTGCAGCAAGCTTACCTCTGTAAACATCGACGATGTAGCTTGTGGCCTGAAGAGTATAAAAAGAGATACCTAAAGGCAGAGCAAGGTCGATTTTCGGAGCAGTCCCATCCACACCGAAAAGTGAGAGAAGAGAAAAGGTCTGCTCAGAAAGGAAATTAAAATATTTCAGAAAAACAAGAAATGCAAAGGATACTGTGAGACCCGCCGAAAGGATAAGTCTTTTCTTTTTCTGTACCTTCTGTTTGAGGGCTTTCTTTTCATCCCTGGTCATATCAGGATTATTTTTCAGGTAATCCTTATGAGCGTTATTGTGCTTGTCCAGAAGCAGTCCCGTCACATAGACAACTGCCACTGTCAGAAGCATAAAATAGCCTGTGCCTATTCCGCCGAAGAAATAAAACAGAAGGCTCGAGCCTAAAAGCACCGTCCAGCGGTACTTAAGGGGAAACACGAAATAAAGCAGTGCCGTAACGAGCCAGAACAAAGCAAATTCAACAGATATTAAAGTCATAGCTTTTCTGCCGATAAAAAATCGGTTTTACCTCCATTTTTTTGACAAAACGAGGCACTGCCCCTAAGAGACAGCGCCATTTCAATCAGTCTGCGAGCTCCTCGATGAGTGCTGCCATAGCATCAACCGTGTCGAAGTTTTCGGGCTCAAGGTCGTCAACACCTATAGTGATGTCAAACTCTGCATTGAGTTCTGCTACGAGGGACACGATGTCAAAGGAGTCGAGAATGCCGTCGGTTACGAGTGCTGTTTCGTTTTCGAAATCAACATCTGCACGGAGTTCGCGGAGAATGGTTAAAAGTTTTTCTTTCATAATTAAAATCCTTTCATATATAATTGTTCGCATAACATACCGTCCTTCATAAAAAGAAAACGGTCATACAATGCGACAGCTGACAGATTTTCGCAGT
>JAZNMU010000068.1:0-3822 GCA_045579865.1 Acutalibacteraceae bacterium | reverse complement strand
GTGTACACCTGCTTCAAGAAGCTGTTTCATTGATACTACTGACATTGTTATGTCCTCCTTTTGTTTTTTTAACCACCGCAAGTTCAAAAGTATGCAACACCCGAAGAGGCGAAACGGGCATACCAATCCCTATGCGTGCGTTATCTCGAAGAGTATATCACAAGAAAAAGCAAAATGCAAGTAAATTTTAAAAGTTTTTTACTTATTTTTGCTCTTTTCTTTAAGTTTTTTCTGCATTAAGAGAAGTTTATTGCGTCTTTCAGCTTTTTCGTTTTTATCCTTTGTGTATTTTTCGCCATCGAAAAGGAGCACATCTCCCTCACTGACAGGAAAATCAAAGGATGAAAGAGGCAGAGAAATATGACTCAAGTCCTCTTTTTCGAGGATAACAAAGCCTTCCTCCACTCTGTCTGCGATTAATCTTTCCATATTATTTCACCTTTTCATAACCTTCGGCTGTGCACTTGAAAACTATATCCCCTTCTTTATCGGTGCGGTAGAGGGTAAGACCCTTCTGCGAAACATAATTCAGTGCTTCTTTGTGAGGATGACCGTAGGAGTTGTCCCTGCCGCAGGAAACGACCGCCACATCGGCATCAACAGCATTAAGGAAGTTTTTGTGAATTGAGGTACTGCTTCCGTGATGACCGAGGGCAATAACATCTGATTTGTAATCTAATATTACTGATTTATAAACAGATGATAACTCTTCCTTTTCCGCATCGCCTAAAAGCATAAAATCCGTGCCGAGGGCATCAATCTTACATATCAGTGACATATTATTAAGATCTTCCGTCTGCTTTACAGGTCCGAAAATATTCATACAGATATTTTCGAAAGCAAAAGCGTCTCCTGAATCTGGAAAAATAACCTTCAGATCATTTTCAAAAATATAATCCATCATTCTTTCATATACGCGGGTAGTCGGTATATTAATGTCTGACAGCTCAGGCATAATTACCGCTCCGATATCAAAGGCTTCAAAAACATCATTGATGCCTCCGATATGATCAGAATGAGGGTGCGAAGCAACAACATATTCAAGCTCATTAACTCCGCAGGAATTAATATACGAAACAAGATATTCACTGTAATCAGCTTCGCCTGTGTCAATAAGTATTCCGCTGCTTCCGTCCTGAATTAAAGTCGCACTGCCCTGCCCTACATCGATAAAATGAACATAAACCTCACCGTCACCAAGATAGGAGTTTGTCACCTTACCAGGCTCTGTTTCACCGCCGAAAAAGAAAGAGCAAATAAGAACGATAATTGCAGCTATTATACCTAAAAGGCTGCTTTTACCTTTTCGTCTTCTTTTTGCCATAAGTCTTTCCACCTGCCTTGTTATTCTTTCGTGTACCGTAAGTGTTATTTGATTTTGCTGTAGGTTTATCGCCTTTAACGAGACATTTCTCGCCTGTACCTATAAGGTCGTATCTTCCGCATTTTTTCAGTGCCTTGAGAATTATGTCTCTGTTCTGCGGATTGTAGTACTGCAGAAGTGCTCTGTGCATAGCCTTTTTCTCGGCTGTCTTGGCAACATAAACGTCTTTCATTGTATAAGGGTCAAGACCCGTATAGAACATACAGGTGGAAACAGTACCCGGTGTAGGATAAAAGTCCTGCACCTGCTCAGGTCTTATATTTCTCTTTTTAAGGAAAAGTGCAAGCTCTACTGCCTCCTCCAGTCTTGACCCGGGATGGGAAGACATAAGATACGGCACGAGATACTGCTCTTTACCTACGCTTTTAGTAAGTTCAAAGTAACGCTTAGAGAAATTCACATAGGCGTCAATATAGGGCTTGCCCATTTTTTCGAGCACCATAGCCGAACAGTGTTCGGGTGCTACCTTAAGCTGTCCGCTGATGTGATATTTAATCAGTTCTTTAAAGAAGGTTTCGTCCTCATCCTTCAGCATATAGTCATAACGGATACCTGAGCGTATGAAGACCTTTTTGACACCTTTGATTTTTCGTACACTACGGAGTATATCCACATATTCGCTGTGGTCAGACTTAAGCGCAGGACACACCTTTGGTGCAAGACATTTTTTACCCTTGCAGAGTCCCGCTGTTTTCTGCTTTTCACAGGAGGTGTCACGGAAATTAGCGGTAGGGCCACCGATATCATGGATATAACCCTTGAAATCAGGCAGCTTCGTCAAAAGCTCTGCTTCACGGAGAATAGATTCCTTGCTTCGAGAGGTAACGTATCTGCCCTGATGAAAGGCGATCGAACAGAAATTACATCCGCCAAAGCAGCCTCGGTTATGAGTTATGGAAAACTTGACCTCTTCAATACCCGGCACACCGCCTTTTTCTTCGTAAGACGGATGATAGGAACGCATAAAAGGAAGACTGTACACCTCGTCAAGCTCTGCCGTAGTAAGCGGAGGCATAGGCGGATTCTGCACGAGCATTTTATTTCCGTGACGCTGTTTGATAAGTTTTCCTCTAATGTGGTCCTGTTCGTCCTGTTGAATACGACAGGAAACAGCATATTCCTTTTTGCTTGCACAGACATTTTCATAGGACGGACACTCAGCACCTGTGAGAGGTGTATCTTTTACATCACATACATAGCAGGTGCCTCTGACATCGGTAATGGCAGAAATACTTTCACCGCTTCGGAGCCTTTCAGCGATTTCCACAGTCTGCTTCTCCCCCATTCCGTAAGAAATAAGGTCAGCCTGTGAGTCAAATATAATTGATCGTCTGATTTTATCGTCCCAATAATCGTAATGAGCAAAACGACGCAGTGATGCTTCAAGCCCGCCGATAATTATGGGAACATCACCGTAAGCCTCACGGATACGGTTACAGTAAACGATAACAGCTCGGTCAGGTCTTGCCCCTGCCTTTCCGCCGGGAGTATATGCATCGTCACTGCGTTTTTTCTTAGCTGCAGTATAATGAGCAACCATTGAGTCGATATTTCCCGAAGACACTAAAAAGCCAAGGCGAGGACGCCCGTATTCACGGAAGTCCTCTGCACTGTGCCAATCAGGCTGTGAAATTATACCGACAGTAAAACCGTTATACTCAAGTACCCTCGTAATTATAGCAGGGCCGAAGGAAGGATGGTCTACATAGGCATCACCTGTCACATAGACAAAGTCTACCTCATCCCAACCTCTTTCAAGTGCTTCTTTTTTAGATAATGGTAAAAATCCGGTCATATAATTAATCACCTAAATCAATCAGATAAAATATCAAAATCGTCATTTCCTACTTCAGCTCCCGCTTTCATTTCGAGATACTGACTGCGGCTTACAAGTACCTTTCTCGGTTTATTACCTTCGGCGGCACTTACATAACCAAGCTGTTCAAGCTCATCCATAATTCTCGCCGCACGTGCATAACCAACACGGAGCTTTCTCTGTAAAACCGTAGTTGAAGCGGAATTGAGTTCTGTAATTACGTTAACTGCATCGTCGAGCATATCGTCATATTCACCGTCGGAATCTTCTACTATACTTCCTCCCGATGAGCCGGCTTTTTTCTTATCAGCCACTGCATTACGCTCGATTTCGTCCATAATTTCATCATCGTATTCTGCATTTTCTTGCTCTTTGATGAAATCAACTATCTTTTCGATTTCTTCATCGGAAAGGTAAGCACCCTGTATTCTGACAGGCTTGGAGATGCCTACGGGACTGAAGAGCATATCACCGTTACCGAGGAGCTTTTCAGCACCGATACAGTCGAGAACCGTACGGGAGTCAACCTGTGAAGAAACTGAGAGTGAAAGTCTTGACGGAATGTTAGCCTTGATAAGACCTGTAATAACATCGACTGACGGTCTCTGTGTAGCCACAACAA
>JAZNMU010000067.1:0-4363 GCA_045579865.1 Acutalibacteraceae bacterium | reverse complement strand
GACCCAACTCCTTGGCTCACAGAACGACATGGCTACGATCCGACTTGCCTTGTAGTCTTCTTCAAGTTCCTTGTTGAACTTTTCAAAGAGAGCATCGTCAATTGCGCCGTAATGCCATGTGTAGTCGCCTTCAATTGTCTTAACGCCTGCACCTTTCTTTGTATCCATAAGAATACATGTGGGTGCGCAGGGTTCCTTTGCTCTTTCGATCGCTGCATCGATAGCATCGCACAGCTCACCGATGTTGTTACCGTCAATAACGATTGTATTGAAGCCGAAGGCTGTCATTTTGTCAGCGAGGGGCTCAAGCTTTTTGATATCCTCGGTGTTACCGTCGATCATATTGTGGTTTCTGTCGATGAATACGATACAGTTGGAAAGGTTGTAATGGTTCATTGTCATGAAGCCTTCCCAGCAGGAGCCTTCGCCGAGCTCGCCGTCACCGGTAACTACGTATGTAAGGTAGTCCTTACCGAGAAGTCTTGCGGCAAGAGCAGTACCTGCTGCGATTGAGGGACCGTGGCCGAGTGAACCTGTTGAAGCATCAACACCTACAACCTTGTTTGAGTCAAGATGCATACCCATCTTTGAACCTGAAAGGTTAAAGGACTTGAGCATTTCAACATCGTTGAAGCCCTTGTCACAGAGAACGGGAGCATAAGCAATAGCTGCATGACCCTTTGAAAGGATAAAGCGGTCTCTGTCTTCCCATTTGGGATCTTCAACCTTGATGTTGAGATATTTGTGATAGAGAACGGTAAGAAGGTCCATGACGCTCAAACCGCCGCCGAGGTGTCCGCTGCCTGCCCATACAGTAGTCTGAACTGTAAGCTTACGAAGCTCGTAAGCCTTCTTTTCGAGAGCAAGCCATTCGTTTTTTGAAAGTGGCATAATGTTTTCCTCCATTATAATGATTTATTTTGTTCTCCCTTCGGGGAGAAAGTTTCACATAATTATCTGAAAAGCTCGGGGTGATTCTTTGCTACGATACCGAAGCATTCTTCAGCAACCTCGATTGAGTGCTTGATGTCCTTGGTGGAAAGAGCAGCATTGATGAAGTGGTTGTGGTGAGAAGAAAGGAAGATACCTCTGGAAACCATTTCAGCTATCCATTCCTGATGAAGGAGCATACTGTCGTCGTTACCTATTCTTAAATAGAAGAGAGCGGGAGCACCGGAAACAACAAGGTCGAAGCCGTGCTCGGCACCTGCTTTTTTGAAGCCGTCGCAGAGCATTTCACCCTTCTGCTTGAACATTGTGGGAATGTCGAGAGCCTTCATCTTATTGATGTTGGCAATACATGCTGCGAAGGGAACTGCTGAAAGCCAGTAAGAGCCTGTGTATGCAAGTGAGCTCATTGCGTCCTTAAGGAAGTCCTTACCGCAGATGGCTGACATATTGTAGCCGTTTGCGAGGGCCTTACAGAAGCAGATAAGGTCAGCCTCAAAGCCGAAGAAATGGTCGGAGCCTGCAAGGTCAAGACGGAAGCCTGCACGTACGTCGTCTACAATGAGAACGATGTCATTCTTTGTACAGATTTCTCTTACCTTGGGCCAGAAGCCGTCCTGGGGGAAGGCGTTATCGTGGAAATTACCGTGGTCATAGGGCTGAGCGATAAGACAGGCGATTTCGTTTTTGTTTTCTTCGATAGTTCTCTCGAGGAGAGGAATATCATTCCAGGGAAGCATAATGTTATTGGCAACATCCTCGGGAAGAACGCCCGGATAGTCGATCTTCTGACACCAGGGAGAAACACCGTGGTAGTAGCCTGAGAACATAATAACTTTCTTTCTGTGGGTATATGCTCTTGCGCACATAATAGCGCCCTGAGTAGCATCGTTACCGTTCTTTGCGAAGAAAGCCCAGTCGGCAGTAGCAACTGTATCTACAAGAAGCTCTGCACATTCAACCATAACCTTGCCGGGCTGTGTGGTGCAGTTGCCGAGTGCTGTCTGCTTTGCTGCAGCAGCGTCAACGTCGGGGTCGCAGTAACCTAAAACGTTGGGGCCGTAAGCACACATATAGTCGATGTATTTGTTTCCGTCAACGTCCCATACATATGTACCCTTTGCCTTTTCAGCAAACATAGGCCATTTGTTAACGGGGATGAACTGACCTTCAGCGGGGCCGAGATGACCGTAGATACCTGAAGGAATTACTTTAGTGGCGCGAGAGAACATCTCTCTGCTCTTTTCGGTGTTAAATACGGGAAAGCTCATTCTTATTTCCTCCTTATGCAAGATAGAGTGCGACTCTGTCAAGAATTCTGTTAACGTTGTCGATCATATTGATAAGACCGTGCATTTCAATCTTGCCTTCACCGATAGAAGCGATGGCGTTGATTTTACCGTCGAAGAGAGCTCTTGCAGTACGGATGTCGCAGAACTGCATCTGTGAACGGAAGGCTGCGGGTTTTTCCTTGATAGTAATCATATGGCTGTCCTTAACCTGGATGGTAGCGGAAATACAGTCTTTGATTGACACATCAATGATACCGTCAGGGATGAGACTTGCACTGAACTTACCGATTTCATCGTTGTTACCGATCTGTGAAAGGGCAACGGTGATAACGCAGAATAAAAGCTTTGTGCTGATTTCAAAGAATTTGTCATCCTTAAGGTCTTCCTCTGTGGGACGGAGATACTTTGTGAGGATATCTGTAAGAGGAGTGAACTTTTTAAGAAGGAAGCCTATCTTTGAAAAGCCCTTTGAGGGGATGGGAGTAACGGTGCCGTCGATAAGACCGTTAAATTTTTCGCAGGAAGAGAAGGGAAGAAGAACATCACAGTTAGCTGTGCCCTGTTCCATTCTGCATCTGCCGTTTGAGAAGGTGAGAGTAGCGCTGGGACCGCCCTTTACTTCGAGACCGACGGAAACGGGCTTCTTTGTTTTAACAAGCTCGCTTGCTTCCTTGTCAAGTTCGCAAAGGTTTTCCAGAGTACCCAGAATAGCATACATATTTATGTACGCCAAGGTTTTTGCATCTGTCATCATGATATAATCCTCCTTCGGTGAGCGGACACTCACCCGAAAATTCTTTTGCAACCAATTGCAGTTGTAAATATTCTACCAAAATTTAGTCTTTATGTCAATGGTTATGTTGATTTGTAACAGAATAATAATATTTTTTTGAAGGTAAGCGGATATGTTGTGTAAGGAGAAAAAAGTGCAACAAGATATAATGTTGACTTTTACAAAGACGGGTGATATACTGTTAAAAACGAAAAATGAAAGGCAGGCGGACGAAATGATGTGGCGAGTGATGGCAAAAAACACAAATATTACTTTGTCCGTATGCAGATGACTCTACAACTTTAATCGGTTTTGCGTTTCTGATTTTACGGTCAGAGACGCATTTTTGTTTTACAAAAAAGTCTTTGGAGGGAAAACAATGAGAAAAACTTACAAATACATCTTTTATGGCATAATAGCCGTTATGATGGTTGTTTATCTGACGTATGATGTTTTATCGTTATGGGATTCAAGACCGCTGAAATTTATCACAAGTGCACTCATTACACTGTTCGGGTTATCGGTTTTCAACAAAAAAGAAGGCAGATTTGTAAGTATCGGTCTTATGTTTACCTTACTGGCTGATATCTTTCTTGTGCTTCTTGACAAATATCTTTACGGTGTAGCTGTTTTCATTGTTGTACAGCTTTGCTATGCCGTATATCTTACATATATAAGCGGCAAAAAGCTACCTGCCGAGATTCTGAAAAGAATAGTTCCTGCTATTGTTGCCTCGGGAATAACCGCAGCTCTCGGTTTCAAGGGCAACATTATTCTTCCTGCGGCTTATGCAGTATGTATAGGTATCAACATTGCTCATTCAGTTGAACTTTACATTCAGAAGCCTACGAAAAATCATCGTCTGTTGATGGTTGGTTTCATTGTGTTTGTTATTGGCGATATATGTGTCGGATTAAGACATATGCCTTTTATAGCCGAAAATATAGCGTCAGTTCTTTATTTTATTACGTGGATATCTTACCCGCCGAGTCAGATTATGGTGCTTACAAGTGCTGAAAACTGAATCGTATTTCGAAAAGAAAGGGAACAGAAAATGAAAAAGGTTATAGTTATAGGCTGTCCCGGGTCGGGAAAAACAACCTTTGCCGAAAAGCTGCACCAATGCACCGGTTTGCCGTTGTACTATTTAGATGCTATATGGCATAAGCCCGATAAAACACATATCCCGAGAGAAGAATTTGGCCAAAGGATAAAAGAAATATTCTCTTTGCCTCAATGGATAATAGACGGGAATTACGGCAGAACGCTTGAAATGCGTCTTAAAGAATGCGATACAGTTTTTCTTTTTGATTTGCCTACAGAAATTTGTATACAAGGTGCAACCGACAGA
>JAZNMU010000066.1:0-8027 GCA_045579865.1 Acutalibacteraceae bacterium | reverse complement strand
CATGGCTACGATCCGACTTGTGATTTCCTGCTCGGGCTTGTATTCCTTCATTCGCACATTGACTGTGGATGCATCGATACCAAACCATACTGCGATTGTGCTGAGGATAAAAAGGAAGAGTGTAAGATAATAGATTGTTTTCTGAATAAATACGGTTCTGTTTTTTATCATTTTGAAAGCTCTCCTTCAGTTTGATTTATTCTAATTAATAATATCAAATATTTAATGAAAGGTCAACTGTTTTAAAATAAATTAGAGCATTTTGAATAAAATATTAAAATTGCCCTACTATAATGAATAACTGTATGTGTAATCATTGATTTTTTATTTGCAGAGTGATATAATACCTACGGAAAATATGGAAATCAAGGTGATAAAATGTCTGAATGTAAAATTATTACTCACAGAGGCGCTAATAAGTACGCACCTCAGAACACTCTTCACGCCTTTAAAAAGGCTGTGGAAATCGGTACTGACGGATTCGAAACCGACGTACACATCACAAAAGACGGAGAGGTCGTTCTCTGCCACAACTACACAATAGACGAAACCTCAACAGGTAAGGGTAACATTTCCGACAAGGTTTTAGCCGAGCTTAAAAGCTACGACTTCGGCTCATATTTCAGCAAAAAATTTCAGGGCACGGAAATTCCAACTCTTGATGAGTTTTTATCCTTCGTGGAAACTACGGATATAAGCGTTCTCAACATCGAAATCAAATCTCCCAAGGAGAACGAAACAGGTATAGTTAAAAAGACAATCGAGGCTGCGAAGGAGCACGGACTTTTCGACAGACTTCTCATTTCATCCTTTGACCCGAAGCTCCTGGTCGAAGCCAAGGAAATAGACCCTAAATGTAAGACAGGCTTCCTTTATGCTCCCAACCATCTCATCACCCTTACAATGTTCTGGAGACCCGTAGAGTTCGCAAAGTCAATCGGTGCCGACGCACTTCATCCTCAGTTCCTTTTCGTGGACAAAAACTATGTAAAGAAAGCTCATAACGCAGGCATTATGGTTAACCCCTGGACGGTGGACGACCCGATCTTTATCGATAAGATGCTTCAGGCAGAGGTTGACGGCATCATCACTGACCTTCCCGATGTAGTGGGCGGTATGATGGAAAGATATAAGGACTGATAAAATTAAAAGAGTAACAGCCAAAGGGTTGTTACTCTTATTTTTTTATACATTGATGTAATAAATATCGTTTCCTCTGGATTTGATAAACTTAATAAGGTCATCAAACTTCAGCCAGAGAAAGGCTGTGTTATCATTCGGATGAAAACCGATATAACCGTCAACAGTTTTAAGGTCACTGTCTAAAACTACATTAACATCTGCATCCTCATCATTGAGAATGCCGAAGGGTGAAACTGCACCCGGCTCGAGACCGAGATGCTTCATCAGTCTTTCATCAGAGCCGAAGCTCAGTCTTGAACAGCCGAGCTGACTTCTTATATCCTGCTGTATGTCGGGATGCTTGTCCTTAAGCATAGAGACCACGTAATGGGTTTTACCGTTGGCGTTACGGAGGAAGAGATTTTTGCACACCTCTCCGTCAGTGAAAATTCCCATAGCGTCCATATCTTCGATAGTGCATACTGCCTCGTGATGAATGACCTTATATTCTATACCAAGGTCATCGAGAGCCTTATACACCTTTTCCTGCTGTGTCATAGTTTAACCTCACTTTTTGATGTAGGTGGAAATATTACCGTCGTCCGCCTTAAAAGTAAGGCTGTTTCCGTTTACGGAATATTCGAAGGTGTCTACCATACTGTTTCCGTAAATGGAATAGCTGATAGTAACCTTATTTCCGCTGATGGTATAGGAGCCTGTAAAGCTGCCGTTAATGGGAATGTTTACTACAGGAACGGTAAGGTTAACATAAGTGATTACTACCACTCCGCCCTCTTTGAATTCATAACCGCTCATACCGGCACTGTCAGCCCATTTACCCATAAGACTACCCGAGCCGGGAGTTACGATGGAAGTGCCTTCACGGACATACAGGTTTGTATTGCCTGTTTCATCGGTAAGAGAAAGGGTGTTCTTTGAAACAGTGAAGTCGCATTTCTGAGTTATCTTCTGTCCGTTTACGGTAAACTGAATGATGATGGAGGTGCCTTCAGTAAGATAAACACCTGTGTATTCACCGTTAAGCACAGACGTACTGATGGAAGCAACTCTGGCATCCGAGAATGTAACCTTAAGAGTACCGCCGTCATTGAAAGCATATCTTACCGTGGAGTTATCATTTACCCAGGAGCCTACTATTTCATCGACCTGTGTAGCCTCATTTGTGCTGCTCTGAACAGAAGTAACAGAATCAGAGGCTCTCTGATAGGTGGCTGTCTCTCCGTCCTCGTGGTCCTTCATTGAAAGAGAATTGTTTTCGACCTTTACGGTGTATTTGTTTTCAATGGTAGCAGAATAGATGGAGAATTTGGTGGTAAGCTTGTCTCCGTCGAGGATATATGTACCCTTTGACACACCGTTAATGGGTATATTGATAACGGGAACAGTGAGATTTACATAAGTCATTTCTACAGTACCGTCAGCATAAAAGGCGTAACCGCTCATATTTGCACTGTCTGTCCACTTACCTAAAATAAGTTCGCTTAAGGGTGTGGGCGGAACTGTGGTTTCGGTGGTGGTGGGAGTGGTGGTCACATCGGGTGCCACAGTAACAGTAGGTGCCTGAGTTTCGGTAGCCGGTTCGTCATCCTTTTTCATAGCAGAGGTGGTGATAACTACTACGACTGCGAAAACTGCCACTATTGCCGCCAGAAGACCTGCTATAATTTTCGTGCTTTTATCCATAAAATATTACCTCGTAAAAGAATAAATAATAAGGGTATCCCCTCAAGGATACCCCCTCTTTGCTTTTAAGCAACTGTTGATTCAGCTGTCGGTGCAACTGTAGAGTCTGCAGGGGCTGTGTAAGCCATAAGCACAGTTACAGAATTATCAGTAGTATCCTGAAGAGTAAGTGCGCTGTCCTCGACAGTAAACATATAATCCTTAGTAACACTCTTTGCATAGATAGTATATGTAATGGTTACATAGTACTGTCCGTCTTCTCTTTTAGCAACTGAGTAAACGCCGTCAACAGCACCGTTGAAGTTAACATTGAGAATGGGAACTTTTACGTCTGCGAAGGTAACTACGCATTTACCCTCTTCTTTGAATTCATAGCCTGTCATACCGGTGGAATCTCTCCATGAGCCGATGAGCTTCTTTTCAGGAGAAGCACTGCAGGCAGTGAAAACTGTGAGCACCATAAGTGCGGCGAGTGCGATTACAAGGATTTTTTTGATGTGTTTCATATTCATAACCTCCTTTAGGTATACCCAAGTATAGCATATAATTTTTAATTTGTACAGTAAAAAATGAAAAAGGATGTAAAAAAATAAAAATTCTAGTAAATCCATGCCATATTGCATTTATCGTTTTTTCGTGTTAAAATCAGAAAAGTACGAAAAAAGGAGTGCTAAAATGACTGACTATATAAAGGATCTTCCCCTGTGGGAAAGACTTAAAAGTACCGACAAGCCCATAGTTTTATACGGTATGGGAAACGGTGCGGATATGATAATCGATGTTCTTGACTCCATCGGTGTACATCACCGTGATGTTTTCGCCAGCGACGGCTTCGTCAGGGGACACTCCTTCCGAGGCAAGAAAGTACTCACCTATTCGGAAATAAAAGAAAAGTACGGTGATTTTATCACTCTGATGACATTTGCCGTTCACGATGCTCCCACACTTCAAAGAATAAAAGAAATGTCAGCGGAATGTGAATTCTACTCCCCCACCGTTCCTATCGCAGGAAAGGGGCTTTTCACCTTTGACTATCTGAAGGAGCATAACGAGGACTTTGATAAAGCATATAACATTTTATGCGATGAAAAGAGCAAAAGTGACTTTATCGATGTTTTAAATTTCAAAATATCAGGTAAAACCGACTATCTTTTCCGCTCAATGTATGAAAAGGAAAGACTTTACGAGGACATACTGCACCTGAGCGACGAAGAAGTAATAGTGGACCTTGGTGCTTATGACGGAGATACTATCAGAGAATTTCTTTCAGCCACAGGCGGAAAGTATAAGAAAATATACGCCTTCGAGCCTGACGAAAAGAACTTCAGAAAGCTGACAAGAAAAACCGAAGGTCTCGACAGAATAGAAAGGTACAATCTCGGCGCCTGGGATAAAAAGGAAACTCTTTTCTTTGCAAAAAAGGGAGGAAGAAATTCGAGGAAGGACGAGGACGGAATACCTGTGAATTTCGACAGTGTAGATAACACCGTAAAGGATGAAGTGACCTTTCTTAAAATGGACATCGAGGGCGCCGAAGCCAGGGCTCTGGACGGTGCAAAAGAAACAATAAAGAAATATCTTCCCAAGCTCTACGTCTGTGCCTATCACAGAAATGAGGATATGTATGTTCTGCCGCAGAAAATAAAGGAATTCGACAGCAGATATAATGTATATTTCAGGCATCATCCCTATATTCCTGCCTGGGAAAGTAATTTTTATGCGGTAATTGACGATAATAAGTAGCGGAAAAGACTTGACTTGAAATAAGATGTGTGCTAAAATACCATATGTTATGCAGATGTGGCGGAATTGGCAGACGCGCTAGTTTCAGGTACTAGTGAAAGCGATTTCATGTGGGTTCAAGTCCCATCGTCTGCACCAAGCTGTCTTGAAAGAAATTTCAAGGCAGTTTTTTGTTTTGCGGAATTGGCAGCATTGAACACGACCGCGTCCCGTGGACGATGAAGGGAGTGTGAGATGGCGCAGCGTTCAAAATCGCTCGGCGCTCCAAGCCGAAAAAAGCGATTTTGGGAACCGCAAGAGTCCCGCGGAAAGTTTCAGGTACTAATAAAAGCGATTTCATGTGGGTTCAAGTCCCATCGTCTGCACCAGAACAACCAAGTCGAAAGGCTTGGTTGTTTTCATTTATGCTGAAGGAGATAAATAAAGTAGCCTCAGGCAAACGGGATTACAATGTCAGCGGTATTTTCATTATTAAATTTGGCTTTTTCAATGAAAGCATTGTATTTTAACACAAAATGTGCTATACTAATTGAGCCAAACAATTTTAATTAAAAATTTGTGTTTTTCACCAAGGTATTATTGCGCCTTTTTATCAAACAACTAAATCTAAACAGTTTTGCAAAAATGCAGACTCCGGGGTTTAGTTGTTGTGAAAGAACACACTAATATTAAAATTGTTTGGCGACAATCGGAGTCCGCGTTTTATGTGCGCTTACTTCGGTTGGCGCACTTTTTTTATTTTAAGGAGGCAAAACAAAATGGGCATACACATCGACAAGCTGTATAACGAATTTGATACTGCCAAAGAACATATTCTTACAAAAGAAGCCACAAAAAAGTATGAGGAACTTTCAAGTCAATGGAAGATGCTCACCAAAGGGCTTACGAATGAAGAAAAGGTAGCTTACATTTGTTTGCGTGTCCTGTTTATCGATTTTCTGAACACCTGCTGTAAGGATCATTTTTCAAAAGGGTTTGAATCAGGTATCAATGTTACTTATAAATTAACGAACAGATTTCTCACACCGTTTGATGATGAAGACGATGATGAATATGACAATGACAACAAATAAAACAACGGAATGTCAAACGGACACCTCACGGTGTCCGTTCACTTTTTATATATCTTCAAGAAGTACCTTCTCTCCTCCGTTTTTACGGGAGATTTCTGCCGCTACGGCTATATCGTGACTGATAACTGTGGCGTCAATGGTGGTTACATTTTTAAGGTCTTTTCTTTCACCGCAGAGGATTTTCATAAAGCCTGAAATAAGCCTTATATCGCCCTCGATATGACCGCTTACGGCAGGGCTTCCCGTCCATACTGTACCTGACTTTCCGCCGAAGATATTCATTTTCAGCTTCGTACCGTAGCCTATAAGCTCACCCTTGGTGCCGACAATATGACACTCACGGAACATTTTCTGAGAAAAACCGTTAAGGTTAAGGACAGCCACAGCTCCGTTTTCGAATTTCATGGTTACAAGCTGATGGTCACAGACATTATTATCGTTAAGGAAAACACATTTGCCGTAATCTCCGTATTTCAGAGCATCAACTATATCCTGTTTGCTGTTTTGTGCCTTTCCAGTAAGGGTACGCTTCATGTGCTTGATAAACTTAGCCTTATAGAAGGGATCGGTTATATATAACGCCTCTGCATCATAGGGACACTTTTTCTTTGCCTTGCATCCGCCGAGACATCTCTCAGTAGCACCCTCGGGTGCATTTTCCTTACGGAAATATTTCAGATCCCCTACAGAAGTTACGGAGATACAGGGAGAATCAATAAACCAGGCAATAAGATCAATGTCGTGACAGCATTTTGCCAGAAGCGAAGGAGTAGAGGTAAATTCGTCCCTCCAGTTGCCTCTTACATAGCTGTGAGCAAAATGGAAATAACCTACATTTTCCGTGTGGTTTATGGAGACTATATCCCCTATCTTGCCGCTTTCGATAATCTCCTTAATCTTACTGTAATAGTTAGAATAACGGAGCACGTGACAGATGATAAGAATTACACCGTTAGCCTCCGCCATATCACGAAGAAACCTGTATTCATCCTTCACACCGCTGACAGGCTTTTCTAAAAGGATATACTTGTAGCCTGTTTCTATAGCGGCCTTGGTTATTTCGAAGTGGCTCGCATCCTGTGTAGTGATAATGAGCGCATCGGAAATAACACCTTTGGAAAAGAAACTTTCCGTTGTATTGAACTGCATTTCCTTTGGAATTTTATACTGAGGCGCTATATCGTCAAGTGCCTGCTGACTGATATCGCAAAGAGCAACTATCTTAGCTTTTTTGGAATGAAAGCCTTTGATAAAGCCCATATATTCGGTTCCTCGGTTACCCAGACCTATAACAGAAATCGTTTTCATTTTATCTCATCCTTTATTTAAACTCGGGTACCCAGCCCTTATGTGCTTCGAGAAGCTCATCAACCATCTTTTTGATGGTATCGATGTCAAGCTCACTGCCTGTATGGGGGTCAAGCATAGCCGCCTGATAGATATGCTCCTTTTTGCCTGTTACGGCTGCTTCGATAGTTAGAAGCTGAACATTGATGTTAGTCATATTCATAGCGGCACACTGTACGGGTAGAGCACCGACACGGCAGGGCTGTACACCGTAAGCGTTAACGAGACAGGGAACCTCTACACAGGCATTTTCGGGAAGATTGGTGATAAGATGGCCTGTGTTAAGAACATTACCGCCGATTTCATAAGGAACGCCTGTTACCATAGCTTCCATAATTCTCGAAGCGTATTCATTTGAACGCTCGTGCTCTCTTACGCCCTTTTCGAGCATTTCCGCATAGTCCTTTTTCCACTTTTCTATCTGATTTACACAGCGTCGGGGATATTCGTCCAGAGGAATGTTATATCTTTCAATAAGCTCGGAATATTTTGATTTTATGTAGAACATATTGTATTCGGCATTATGCTCGCTTGATTCCGTACAGTAATAGCCGAAGTTTTTTATGTAATCCATTCTTACCTTATCGTCAGCATCGGGCTGTGCGATATAAGCATCAACTTTCGATTTGATTTCGGGATAAAGGTCTACACCGTTTTTATCCTTGATTTCCAGAAGCCAGCCCATATGGTTGATACCCGCAATAAGCTCTTTTCTGCCCTCTAATTTATCTTCCATACCGAGTTTACGGAGAAGACCGTCAGAACAGCACTGAACACTGTGACAAAGACCTACAGTCTTGATAGGAGTATAGCGGAGCATATAACCCGTAAGCATAGCCATAGGATTAACATAGTTAAGGAAAAGAGCATCAGGACACACCTCTGCCATATCGTCGGCAAAGTCCTTGAGCACGGGAATGGTACGGAGTGTGCGCATAATACCGCCAATACCGAGAGTGTCAGCTATAGTCTGACGGAGTCCGTACTTTTTAGGCACCTCAAAGTCGATAATAGTACAGGGGTCATAGAGGCCTAAGT
>JAZNMU010000065.1:0-4077 GCA_045579865.1 Acutalibacteraceae bacterium | reverse complement strand
GCACTTTTACTATTTGTTTTTTATCATTTCTCTTAATGAAGTAAGCGCATCAAACAGACCGCCTATACTGTCGATTAGTCCGCACCTAACTGCTTCATCTCCGTCAATTAGAGTTCCCGTATCCGTTGCAATCTGATCGGTACGCAGAAGCATATCACGAAAACATTTTTCGCTTACTGCGGAGTGAGACGTAATAAATTCAATAATTCTGTCTTGCATTTTTTCAAAGTAATAGTAGGTTTGAGGGGAACCCACTACAGTGCCACTGATTCTCACAGGATGGATAGTCATGGTTGCCGAGGGAACGATAAATGATTTCTTAGCCGATACAGCAAGCGGAACACCTATTGAGTGACCACCGCCGAGCACTAATGAAACGGTCGGCTTCGACATACTTGCAACCATTTCCGCAATTGCAAGTCCTGCCTCCACGTCGCCGCCCATAGTGTTCAGTACCATAAGTAGTCCATCTACCTCATCGCTTTCTTCCACTGAAACCAAAAGAGGAATAATATGCTCGTATTTCGTTGCCTTTTGGCCCTCTCCTAAAAGATAATGACCTTCAATCTGACCGATTACACTGAGACAATGAATCTGTGTTCCGCTTTTATCTGTAATTACACTTCCTGTTTTAATGATAGATTCCTGGATTTCTCCTTTTCCATCTTTTTCTTCATCTGACATTTTACCACCGCCTTTCGAGAATATTATTGCACAGATTATGTATGACTTATTCTCATATAAGGAAAGAGATAAAAAGACTTGATTATTTTATAATTTATTGATATAATAGGCTGTATCAGCGACAGCGATCCCCAGCCCATCATCATCCGCTCAAATCTCGGCGTTTATGCCATCACCACCATCGGCATCATCAATAATGCCGACGCACTTATAAAGGAATTCCTTTCCTCAAACGGCACACACTTCACAGGTATGACAGGCGGCAGAATAAACTCCACGGAGCTTGTTTCCGCCCTCATAAATCAGAAGGACTCCTTCAGTGAAGGCATCCGCTATGCACAGGAAAAAATCGACGGTACGCTCTCCCTTCTCATTCTCACTGAGGAAGGCTCCATCATTGCAGCCCGCGATAAGGTAGGCAGAATACCCGTAATACTCGGCAAGGATGAAGACGGACACTGTGTTTCCTTCGAGTCCTTCGCCTTCGAAAAGCTCGATTATGAATTTTTAAGGGAGCTCGGTCCCGGTGAAATCGTGGAACTCAGACCCGATAGCGTTACTGTTTTGGCTGAGGCACAGAAAAAAATGCGTGTATGCTCTTTCCTGTGGACCTACTACGGTTACCCCAATTCCTGCTACGAAGGCAGAAACGTAGAGGTAATGAGAACAAGAAACGGTGAAGTACTGGCAAGAGAGGACATTAAGAAGGGTCTTTGCAAAAATATCGACTTCGTAAGCGGTATTCCTGATTCAGGTACGCCTCACGCTATCGGATACTCAAACGAAAGTCACATCCCCTTTGCACGTCCCTTCATCAAATACACACCCACATGGCCCAGAAGCTTTATGCCATCTAATCAGAAGGAAAGAAACCGTGTGGCAAAAATGAAGATGATTCCCGTTCACGACCTTATCAAGGATAAAAGTCTTCTTTTCGTCGATGACAGTATCGTAAGAGGCACTCAGCTTCAGGAAACCGTAGACTTCCTTTACAGCAACGGTGCCAAGGAGGTTCACATGCGTTCAGCCTGTCCGCCCATTATGTTCGGCTGTAAGTTCCTTAACTTCTCGAGAAGCAATTCAGACAGAGAGCTTATTGCAAGAAGAACCATTCTCGAGCTTGAAGGAGAGGAAGGCGAAAAATATATCGAAGAATACGCAGATGCTTCTACTGAAAGAGGACAGAATCTTCTTAATGCAATCTGCAACAAATTAGGCTTCTCATCCTTAGGCTATCAATCCCTCGCAGGGCTTATCGAAGCAATCGGTCTTCCCGAAGACTGTGTATGTACATACTGTTGGAACGGTAAAGAATAAAAAATAATATTTAACAGGAGATAAAATTATGCTTAATTCAAAATCAGAAAGCTATGCGGCAGCAGGCGTTGACATTACTGCCGGCTACAAGGCAGTAGAACTTATGAAAAAACATGTTGCAAGAACCCGTAACGAGGGCTCTCTTGATGATGTAGGAGGCTTCGGCGGCTGCTTTGATCTCGGCTGTGTAGCAGGAATGGAACATCCTATTTCTGTTTCAGGTACTGACGGCTGCGGCACAAAGGTTAAACTTGCTATTCTTATGGACAAGCACGATACCATCGGTATTGATGCAGTAGCTATGTGTGTAAACGACATCATCTGTGTCGGTGCAAAGCCCTTATTTTTCCTTGACTATATCGCCTGCGGCAAAAACTTCCCTGAAAAGATTGCAGAAATTGTCAGCGGTGTGGCTGAGGGCTGTGTTCAGTCAGGTGCTGCACTCATCGGCGGCGAAACAGCAGAGCATCCCGGACTTATGCCCGCAGAGGATTACGACCTTGCAGGCTTTGCAGTAGGCGTAGTAGACAAACCTAAAATGATCGACAACAGCAAAATGGCTGCAGGCGATGTGGTTATTGCTCTTCCCTCCACCGGTATCCACTCAAACGGCTTCAGCTTATGCCGTAAGGTTTTCGATATTGATAACAACAATCCCGAGCTTTATATCCAGCGCGAAGAGCTCGGAGGAAAGAGCATCGCTGAGGCATTACTCGTTCCCACAAAGATTTATGTAAAACCTGTTCTCGCTCTTATCGAGAAAGTAAAGGTCAAGGGTATTTCCCACATTACAGGCGGTGGCTTCTACGAAAACATTCCCCGTTCCATTCCCGACGGTCTCTGCGCAAAGATTGACAAGTCTGCCGTTAAGGTGCTTCCTATCTTTGATGTAATCGCAAAGTGGGGCAATATTCCCGAGCGCGATATGTTTAACACCTATAATATGGGTGTAGGTATGAGTATCGTAGTTCCCGCTGACGAAGCAGAGCTTTCACTTTCTGTTCTTAAGGAAAACGGCATCGATGCTTATGTTATCGGTGAAATCATCGAAGGTGACGAAAAGATTATTATCGACTAAGAGGTAACGGTTATGAGTAAAACTAAAATTGCCGTCCTCGTTTCAGGCGGCGGCACTAACTTACAGGCTCTTATCGATGCACAGAAAAACGAAATAATCGAAAGCGGTGAAATTACCCTCGTTATTTCAAACAATAAAAATGCTTATGCTCTTCAGAGAGCAGCGGATAACGGAATTAAAAGTGAAGTAGTTCTGAAAAAAGAGTTGGGCTCACAGGAAGCCTTCGAGGAAAGGATCGTTTCTCTTCTCAAAGAAAACGGCATCGAGCTTATCGTTTTAGCCGGCTTTATGAGTATCCTTTCAGAAAACTTCACCCGTCAGTTTGACAAACGCATTCTCAATGTTCATCCTTCACTTATCCCCTCCTTCTGCGGCAAGGGCTTCTACGGACTTTATGTTCACGAGGCCGCCCTCAGCTACGGAGTAAAGGTGACAGGTGCCACAGTACACTTCGTAAATGAAATTCCCGACGGTGGTGAAATCATTATGCAGAAGGCTGTGGAAATAAAAGAAGGCGACACACCCGAAATTTTACAGAAGAGAGTTATGGAGGAAGCCGAATGGATTATCCTTCCTCTCTCGGCAGAAAAAGTATCAAAAGAAATAAAGGAGAGCAAGTAATGAAAGTCAATACAATCAAAGACGAACTCAATTCTCTTGCCTACCACGGCAGAGGCATCATCATCGGTAAGTCTGCGGACGGCAAGAAAGCTGTCACCGCGTATTTCATTATGGGTCGCAGTGTCAACAGCCGCAACCGCGTGTTCGTCGCCGAGGGCGATGCGATGCGCACCAAGGCCTTTGATGAGTCCAAGATGGTGGACCCCCATCTGATTATCTACTATCCCGTCCGCGTGCTGGGCAACAAGACCATCGTCACCAACGGCGATCAGACCGACACCATCTACGAGCTGATGGATCAGCAGATGACCTTTGAGCAGGCGCTTCGCACCCGCGAGTTTGAGGACGACAAGCCCAACTTCACCCCTCGTATCAGC
>JAZNMU010000064.1:0-4427 GCA_045579865.1 Acutalibacteraceae bacterium | reverse complement strand
ACCGCAAACCTCACAGTACACACCGTAGGGGCGACCATCGGTCGTCTGTTAAATACACATAAAACCTTGCCTTAAATCGGTAGGGGCGGATATTATCCGCCAGAATTCAGTTTGTAGTTTACAGTTCAAAAACATTCAGGTTCTTTTCCGCTCAAGCTGCATCGTCACCGAAGCGCTCCCAGTGGGAGATGAAGCGAGGTGAGGATGGCGCAGCGGTCAAAGTTCATAGGCGCTCCAAGCCGTAATGAACTTTGGGAACCGCAAGAGAAGGGGCTTTTACTTTGGCATCGAAGAGCGCCAAAGTAAACAAAGCGCCCTTTTCTTTTGGCGGGAAAAGAGTGTGCTGTTAAATTAAGTGTGATTATACATTAAGAGTTCGGTTTTATTAATCAGTTCTAAAACAAATACTTTCCCTCGTGGGCGACCCGTGGCATCGTCGCCGAAGCGCTCCCGGTGGGAGATGAAGCGAGGTGAGGATGGCGCAGCGGTCAAAGTTCATAGGCGCTCCAAGCCGTTATGAACTTTGGGAACCGCAAGAGGCAAGTGCGCAGACAGAAAACTGCCGTTCTGCAGTATAATTTTTGTTTTACCTGACCCCGTTCAAAACCACAGTTTCGCAGATTTACTCTTTCAGTACCTCAAAGAGGTGAGAGCCAGAGGGGTTGCCCCGTGGCAGGGGCAAAGACAGCCGATAAGGATTCGGATTTAAAGGTAAGTTTCTGTAAACCGCTTTTCCTTTTACCAGGACATAAATTTGAAGGTTTGTGGAGCTGACCGTAGAACCTTTCGGAAAAGCTGACAGAGCGGGAAGCGAATGTCGGAGCGGAGGTACCTGAGGAGACGGAACGCGAAGTGGCGCAGACACTTCCATACCAGACAAAATATCTGTGCGATGAGGGAACAAAGGCAGCGATTTTCCTGTACAGCTTCTCTGAAAAGCACTCTGTACGCTCATTATGTCGGTAAGGCTGTACGCAGAACTGAAAATAACGGTAGACTACGGCGGGTATTTTTATCTGAACGGCAGATTGAGGCGGTAACAGTAATCAGTTTATCAGACCTTATTCCGTTACTTTTGTCGAAACAAAAGTAACTCCAGCGAAGCGATGACGACTGAATGTTTCCTTGAAACGAAACCATAAATCGGGATGTCGAGGGCGCCATCCCCTACAATGTGCCATAAGGTTTGTGTGCATTCAGCGGACGACTGATGGTCGCCCCTGCGGTGTGCCGTGAGGTGTTCGGCTTTAAACAGGATATCGGGAAATTTATTTTCAAATCCCTTATTGAAATCTTGCCCCATCTGTTATATAATCATCTTAACACTGAAAAGGAGAAAACACTATGCATTTACTTAAAGTCGATAAAGAACATTATCAGGGTCAGGCGGACCCCTATATACTTAAAAGCGGCGGCAGATATTATATCTACGTCACAGGCCACGATGCCGTTTATCTTTACCATTCGGACAGTCTGTTTGACGGCTGGGAATACTACGGCCCCGTTATGACTATGGAGGGACACGACTCCTTCTGGGCGCCCAGTGTTATCGAGCTTGACGGAAAGTTTTATATGTATAATTCTATTGAGATTTATAACGACACTCCCGATAAGGGCGGTCACAGAGGTGCTATGCACGTTTCCGTTTCGGATAGTCCCTTTGGCCCCTTCGGCGAGACAAGACAGATTCTTCACCCCTTCTCCATCGATTCACATATCGTAAAAAATGAAGCAGGACTTTTCCTCTTTTATTCCTCAAACAAATTCGACGGAGAGAGAATAGGCACCTGCATTTATGTGGACAGAATGCTTGACCCCGTAACTCCCGAGGGTAAGCCAGTTTTAGTTTTAGAGCCGACGCTCGACGAGGATATTTACTGCAGAGACAGATATAAAAAGGGTCAGCACTGGCACACCATTGAAGGCGCCTTCTACTTTAAGGAGGGTGACTGGCATTACCTTATGTATTCGGGTAACTGCTTCGAACAGCCTACATATTATATCGGCTATGCCAGAGCAAAGACCGACGAAACAGACCTTACAAAGATTAAATTTGAAAAGTACCCCGATAAGGACACTTATCATCCTGTAATGAAGGCAAACGAATTCGAAGAGGGTACGGGTCACCACTCTATGATTAAAGAGGACGGTCAGTGGTACGCTGTTTACCACGCCCGAGATTACGGATATGAAAAGGGGACAAGTGCCTTCGATGCCCGTAATGCGAGAATCTGTAAGCTTCACGTAGAGGACGGAATCATTACAGCGGAAAGATACGAAAATCATATATGAATATAACGAAGAAAAAGCAACTGCAGCAGAAAGCAGTTGCTTTTTTATTTTATGTATAAATCAAATTTCTTTTAAAATTACCGTCCGAAAGAAAACACTCCTGTTAAGATGTTTTCGAAAAAAATCTTTGCGAAATAAACTACGTCTGATAAAAAAGCCATAACAGCAAGCATAATATTACCTCCTTTGAATTACTGATTTTATCCTAACACATATATGATACGTTGAAGAAGTATAAAGATTAATAATATATGAATAAAATTTCCGTTGACTTAGTATGCTTGTTAGTGTTAAACTAAAGACAGAATAAAACAGAGGAGAAAAGATTATGAGAGATTTCAACAAAGTAATTGACCGTAAAAATACCAACAGCTTAAAGCACGATTTCGCCGTGGAAAACGGTCTGCCTGCCGATGTGCTTCCCATGTGGGTGGCAGATATGGATTTTCAGGCACCTGAATGTGTTTTAGAGGCTCTGCAGAACTCCGTAGACCACGGAATTTTCGGCTACAGCAACCTGAAAGAGGACTACTATGAGGCAGTGGCAGGCTGGTTTACCCGTCACTTTGACTGGACGCCCGAAAGGGAATGGCTTGTGCAGACTCCCGGTGTGGTTTATGCTCTCGCTATGGCTGTAAGAGCCTTTACTGAAAAGGGAGAGAGCGTTATCATTCAGCCTCCCGTTTACTATCCGTTCTATAATGTAATCAGAAACAATCAGAGAAAAATCATCGAAAGCCCCCTTGTTTATATTGACGGAAAGTATACCATAGATTTCGAGGACTTCGAAAAGAAAATCACCGATAACGGTGTTAAGCTTTTCATTCTCTGCAGTCCCCATAACCCTATCTGCAGAGTGTGGACAAAAGAGGAATTACAGAAGCTCGGTGCTATATGCAAAAAGCATAATGTTATCATTGTAGCTGATGAAATTCACTGCGATTTCACATACGAAGGACATCCCCATCATATTTTCTATGATGCAGTTCCCGAAATGGCGGACAGAACCCTTATCTGTACCGCACCGAGTAAGACCTTCAATATAGCAGGACTTCAGTGCTCAAACATCTGGATAAAGAGCGAGGAGCTCCGTCAGAGATATAACGAGGAAATCGCCGCCAGCGGTTACACCGTACCCAATAATCTCGGCGTGGTTGCCTGTAAGGCAGCTTATGAGGGAGGCGATGACTGGTACGAGGAGTGCTGGGCATACATAAAGGAAAATCTTGCCTATGTAAGAGCATTCGTAAATGAAAACCTTTCCGGCGTTAAATTAGTAGAGCCTGAAGGAACCTATTTCGCATGGCTTGACTGCTCAGGTCTCGGACTTACTGCAGAGGAGCTCAATGACCTCATCATCAATAAAGCAGGACTCTGGCTTGATGCAGGTGATATCTTCGGTGTTATTGCCGAGCAGTTCCAGAGAATAGTTTTAGCCTGTCCGAGGGAGACAGTGGAAAAGGCTATGGAAAGCCTTAAAAAAGCTGTGGAGGAACTGAAAAAGTGAGTATGATTTCTTATTGTTTTAAAAATATCATTATCTCCATTGTGGCACTTCTTCTCTGTGGAGTTACCTGGATAATCCCCGTTAATCTTATGAAAATCACTGTAGCACCTGCCGTTTTCGAAACAGGCGGAGACTATTATAACATCGTGTGGGAGACATCCTTCAAGGGAAGCGGATGTGTAAAGTATACCTATAACGGTGAAGAAAAAGTTCTGTGGGACTCAAATAACGGCATTATCGCCTCTGATGATACGGTGCACAGTGTAAGAGTGCCTAAAGAGGAGCTCAGAGGTAACACCTACACCGTAGAATCACAGTTTATTCCTTTTAAATTTGCTTACCACTGTCTTAAGGGTAAGAAAGCTGAAAGCGAGCCTATTACCTTCGGCGGTGAGGAAAAGGAAGACGGCATAAATGTTCTCTGCATTTCCGATATTCACGAAATGGAAAAGAAAATGCATAAGGCTCTTTCACATATCGAAGAAAAGCCTGATCTTATCTGTATGATAGGTGACATCACCTCTGAAATGCGCACCAAGGATCAGTTCACCAAATTCCTTCTGAAGGATGCGGCGGACCTTAGCGGCGGTGCAGTTCCCGTAGTTTTCACCAGAGGTAACCACGAAAC
>JAZNMU010000063.1:0-12788 GCA_045579865.1 Acutalibacteraceae bacterium | reverse complement strand
GAATATGAAGAAGCTTTTCCCGAAGTATGGATCCATAAAAGTGCAAAAATAGCACCCACAGCCTTTATAGGTGCCCCCTGCATTATCGGAAAGAATACTGAGGTAAGACACTGCGCTTTCATCAGAGGCTCAGCATTAATCGGTGAAGAGTGTGTCATCGGAAACTCCACAGAGGTCAAAAATGCCATTATTTTCGACGGTGTTCAGGTCCCGCACTATAATTATGTAGGCGACAGTATATTAGGCTACAAATCACATCTCGGTGCAGGTGCAGTAACCTCAAATGTCAAATCAGATAAGAGCCTCATAAAAGTAAAGAACGGAAAAGAAATTATGGAGACAGGCCTGAAAAAATTCGGTGCCATGGTCGGTGACGGCGTAGAGGTAGGCTGCAACAGTGTCCTTAATCCCGGTACTGTAGTAGGGCGCAACAGCAGCATCTATCCTCTGTCCTGTGTCCGCGGTGTGATTCCGGAAAATAGCATCTACAAGACCGGTGGTGCCATCGTAGCGAAAAAGTAAGGAGAATAATTATGGGTAAATATTTTGGTACTGACGGTTTCCGCGGTGAAGCCAATGTAAATCTTACCGCTGACCACGCATACAAAATAGGCAGATTTTTAGGCTGGTACTACAGCAAAGCAAAGGCAGAATGCAGTGAGAATGAATCTGCAAGAATAATCATCGGTAAAGATACAAGACGCTCAAGCTATATGTTTGAGTACGCTTTGGTAGGCGGATTGGTAGCTTCGGGTGCTGACGCATATCTTCTTCATGTTACTACTACCCCCTGCGTGTCTTACATCACTAAGGTTGATGCTTTCGACTGCGGTATAATGATTTCCGCAAGTCACAATCCCTACTATGATAACGGCATCAAGCTCATCAACACAAAAGGCGAAAAAATGGATGAAAGCGTTACTGATATTATCGAACAGTATCTCGACGGTAATTTTGAGCTGACAGAGCTTCCCTTCGCTCTTAAGGACAAGATAGGCAAAACAGTGGACTACGTTTCAGGCAGAAACAGATATATCGGCTATCTTATCTCACTCGGCCTTTATTCCTTCAGAGGATATAAGGTGGGTTTAGACTGTGCTAACGGAAGTTCCTGGAATATTGCAAAGGCTGTTTTCGATGCTTTGGGTGCTACCACTTATGTAATCAATGCAGAGCCTGACGGCACAAACATAAACAGAAATGCAGGCTCCACACATATCGAAGAACTGCAGAAGCTCGTCAGAGAAAAAGAGCTCGATGTCGGCTTCGCTTTTGACGGAGACGCAGACAGATGTCTCTGTGTAGACGAAAACGGTGATGTGGTTGACGGTGACGGAATCTTATATATTTTCGGTAAGTATATTAAAGAAAAAGGATTTTTCTCAAACAGCACCGTCGTTACCACGGTTATGTCGAACTTCGGTCTTTACAAAGCTTTCGAGAGCCTCGGCATCGATTATGCCAAAACAGATGTCGGCGACAGGTTCGTTTATGAATATATGTCAAAAAACGGCTGTAAGCTCGGCGGTGAACAGTCAGGACACATTATCTTCTCAAAATATGCTACTACAGGCGACGGCATTCTGACAAGTCTCAAGATGATGGAGGTTATGCTCTCACGCAAAAAAAAGTTCAGTGAACTCTGCGAAGGATTTATCCCCTACCCTCAGCTTCTGGTCAATGTCCGTGTGGCAGACAAGGCAACAGTAAGAGCAGATAGTGATGTAATTGCCGCCATAAACGAAGCCGAAAAAAAGCTCGGAACAGAAGGCAGAGTTTTAGTCAGAGAATCGGGTACAGAGCCTGTTATCCGCGTTATGGCAGAGGCAAAGAGCAAGGAACTTTGCGATGAATGTGTGTATTCAATTGTTGACACTATAAAAAATAAAGGTTATGAAGTAAAGGAATGATAAAATGGTAAGTCTTGGTAATGATTGGGATGAAATATTAAAGGATGAATGGGAGAAGCCATACTATAAACAGCTTCGTCAGTTTCTGAAAAGGGAATACTCAACCTATGAAATTTATCCCGATATGCATGATATTTTCAATGCACTCAAATATACACCCTTCGCCGACTGCAAGGCCGTTATAATCGGTCAGGACCCCTACCACGAGCCGGGCCAGGCCCACGGTCTTTGCTTTTCGGTAAAGCCGGGTGTGCCTCTGCCACCGTCGCTCAGAAATATCTATAAAGAACTTGAAAGCGACCTTGGCATTCCGCCCGCAAAAAACGGTTATCTTGAAAAATGGGCAAAAAGCGGTGTACTGATGCTTAACAATGTTCTCACCGTAAGAAGAGCCAATGCAAACAGCCACAAGGATAAGGGTTGGGAGCAGTTTACGGATACGGTAATAGAAAAACTCAACGAAAAGGATACACCGGTGGTATTCATCCTGTGGGGTGCTAACGCACGAAAGAAATGCGAAAAAATTACAAACCCCATACATAAAAAGCTTATCTCAGTTCATCCCAGTCCCCTTTCAGCCTACGGCGGATTTTTCGGATGCAGGCATTTTTCCAAGTGTAATGAGCTTCTGAAAGAGGCGGGACTCGAGCCGATTGACTGGGCTCTCGAATAAAAACTTTAATATAATGATATAAAATCCTTCTTTGAAGATAATACTATAAGTATTCAAAGGAGGATTTTTATTTATGAAAAAATTAATCGCTATTTTAACGGCGGCAGTAATTCTCTTTTCCTTTGCCGCCTGCGGTGGAGAGAAAACTCCCGAATCCACAACAAACACACCCACATCAGCTACCTCTTCTGCTGCAGAAAATGAGACCACAGAAGCAACAGAGGAAGAATTCAATTATGATGCCATTAATGATAATATGACTTCTTCTGACGGTAAATACGAAATAGCCTTCGTTACCGATGTGGGACAGCTTAAGGACAAATCCTTTAACCAGGGTACCTGGGAAGGTTTGAAACGCTATGCCTATGAAAACGATAAATCCTACAAATACTATCAGCCTGCAGGCGGTGACAGTGCCACAGACGAGGACAGATACGATGCAATGAAGGCTGCCTCCGATGCGGGCGCCCAAGTAGTGGTCTGTGCAGGCTTTTTACAGGGTACAGCTCTCCAAAGAGCCGCAAGGGAAATGGAGGATACGAAATTCATTTTTATTGACGGATGGGTACTTGAGGACGATGACGGTGAACCGCTCGAAAATGTAGCCGCCGTAGACTATAACGAAGAACAGTCAGGCTACCCCGCCGGATATGCCGCAGTAAAAGAAGGCTACACCAAGCTCGGCTTCAGCGGAGGAGGAGGAGGTACAAATGCCGCCTGCTGCCGTTTCGGTTACGGCTATGTTCAGGGAGCACAGGCTGCGGCTGAAGAAAAGGACATCACCGTGGATATGAATTTCAGCTGGGAATACGGCTCATCCTTCGGCGCATCCGCAGAGCTTCAGACTATGATTAACGGATGGTATTCGAAGGGCACACAGGTTGTCTTCGTCTGCGGCGGCGCTATGTGTCAGTCCGTATTCGCAGCGGCTTCTGCAAATGAAGGAGCAGTAATCGGTGTCGATATCGACCAGTCCGGTGAATCCGATACTGTTATCACATCAGCCACCAAGGGAATAAGAGAATCCGTAGAATACGTTCTCGAAAAGGTTTATTCCGATTCCTGGAAAGACATCGGCGGTGTTCAGACTACCTTAGGTGCAAAGGACGATGCGGTATCGCTTCCTACAGATACGTGGAGAATGGAAAATTACACCGTAGAAGAATATGAAAAGCTTTTCGAAGAAATGAAAAGCGGAGAAATAGAGGTAGACAGAGATTATGAAAAAGGACTTAAAAACGAAAACTTTCCGAATGTAAATCTCAACATTATATAATTTAACAGGAGGCTGAACTTCAGCCTCCTCTATTTTTTTAAACACATAATAAAAATCTGTCCTTTTTACACCGTGAAGAAGCTAAAATATTACCAAAATATTGCGAGATGGTTTATATTTTATTTATATTGTTTACAGTTTATTAATATTTTTACAGCGTTATGCCAAAAACAGTGCTGTAAAATATGGTCAAAATTGATAAATTGTTTGGGAATTGTTATCAGTTTAAAATCAAAAGAAAAGAGGTATAAAAATGAACAAAAGACTTATAAAAGAAGAGCATTTCGGCATACAGAGAAAAATGGTAGCCGCTATGACAGAAGAATCCTGGAAAACTATTCCCCATGTCACTTTTATTTATGAGCCCGAAGTAAGCCGTTTCTTTGATGAATACAAAAAGATTAATCTCGGCAGAAGTGCAGACGAAAAAATCACCTTTAATACCCTTATGGTAAAGGCAATTACAGAGGGTATCAAGGCCGCTCCTGTTATGAATTCACATATAGAATATAACTCTGCTTTAGTAAGAGGCACAGTAAAAACCTACGAAAACATCAATATTTCAATGGCAACTATTTTACCCTCAGGTGAGATGATGACCACCAACTGCCGTGACTTCGATAAAAAGGACCTTGACGAAATGACTGCATACATAAAGGACCTTCGCAGAAGAGCGGAACAGTCGGACCTTACGGAGGCACTTTACAGTGTTTCCTTTAACAGAACTCTTAACACCATCAAGGAAGGCAGAATTATAGAAGCATTTCTTCGTATTATCGGTGCGAAAACAGGTAAACACAGAGTAAAAACACTCAAAGGAAAGGCAAAAAGAGATTATCACGCCATACCCGAAACGGAAAGACTCGGCGACAAGGATATAGAACAGGGCACCATTACCATTTCAAACATCGGCTCTCTTGACCTCGGTCAGAGAGGTGCTGTGGGACTTTTAGAGATCATTCCTCCCCAGGTATGCGCTATCGGCATCGGTGCCGTTCAGAAAAAGCCTGTCGTGAAGCAGAACAGCCACGGCAAGGATGAAGTAGTTCCCGGTAAGGTGCTTCCCATCTGCATTGCCTTCGACCACAGAGCACTCGACTTCGGTGATATAGTCCCCTTCACAAAGAAGCTGGATGAAATTTTTGAAAACCCTGAGGTTATTCATTCTTGGACTAAAGAACAGACAGTTCACTTAGAAACCGTGGAAAACACTTCGGATTTTACTGCTTAAATTTTTGCATAATAACGCCTGAATGCAAGAGATACATTCAGGCGTTATTTTATCTTATTACTTTATAAATAAGCTCTGCTTTTTCGGGTTCATCATCCGAAAGAGTAAGGGCTTCAAAAAACATCTCTTCTGCAGGGGCAATTCCGTTTTCATCATTTGTATGGAATTCAGCTATCATGTCTCCTGCTTTTATTTTATCCCCTGTCTTTTTATGAAGGATGATACCTGCAGTATAGTCTATACTGTCTTCCTTGTTTACTCTGCCCGCACCCAAAACAACACTTGCCGAGCCGATTTTTTCTGCATCGGTATTTGAAATATAACCGTCAGCTTTTGCTATTACCTTATGGATAATTCTCGCCTTCGGTAGCTTGTCCGTGTCAGTAATCATTTCAATGTTACCGCCCTGTGCAGAGATAAATTCGATGAATTTTTCGTAAGCTGAGCCGTCATTGAGAGCCTTTTCACAAAGTATTCTTGCTTCGGAATAATCAATATCTTTTACAAGTGAAATAAGGTTTGATGCGAGGGTGAGGCTTACCTCACGGAGGTCGCTACTGCCTTTTCCTTTAAGAGTTTCGACGGCTTCGATGATTTCGAGAGTGTTGCCGATATTTTTACCGAGAGGAGTGTCCATATCGGAAATTACTGCCGCCATTTTTCTGCCCGCCATTTTGCCGATTTCCACCATTTTAGATGAAAGCTCCTCGGCATCGGCTTTAGTTTTCATAAAGGCACCGCTTCCGTATTTCACATCAAGAACAATACACTGTGAACCCGCAGCGAGCTTTTTACTCATAATACTGGAAGCTATAAGCGGCATACAGCCTACGGTAGCCGTGGCATCACGCAGTGCATAAAGCTTTTTATCGGCGGGAGCGAGATTACCTGTCTGCCCTACGACGCATATACCCGTCTTTTTGACCGTATCAATAAACTTTTCGGGACTGAGTGCCACATCAAAGCCTTCTATTGACTCCAGTTTATCTACGGTACCGCCCGTATGACCGAGACCTCTGCCGCTCATTTTGGCTACCTTAGCACCGAGGGATGCTACAATGGGAGTAACTATAAGTGTTGTCTTGTCTCCCACACCTCCTGTAGAATGCTTGTCGGCGGTAACTCCGTCAATAATACTCAAGTCAAGCATATCACCCGATTTCGCCATTTCGAGAGTAAGAGACACCATCTCTCTGTCATTCATACCGTTAAGGTAAATGGCCATAAGAAGAGCCGAAGCGTGATAATCTTTGATTTCACCCTTTACATAACCGTCAATGAAAAAGTGTATCTCTTCATCCGTCAGCTCGAAGCCGTCTCTTTTGCGGGAAATAATGTCATAAATTCTCATTTCATATTCCTCTTTTCTTTTATCTTACTGATTTATCGTAGGGTACGCCCGATGCCTTGGGTGCTCTCGAGCTTTTCGAGGTAAAGGCAAGGACAATAAGGGTGATTATATAGGGAAGCATACGGTAAAAATTAGTGCTTATTCCTATTTCGGCCAAAGCATACACACCGTCTCCGTTTATATCAATAGTGGAATATGCGGCGGCGATACATTTGAACAGGCCGAATACAAAGGATGCGGCGGCGATAGTCCATGGATTCCAGTTACCGAAAATCATTACGGCAAGAGCAAGGAAACCGAATCCTGCCACATCGCCCGTAGAGGAGCAGTTTGCTGTGGTTAGTGCGAAAACGAAACCGCCAAGACCTGCAAGAGCACCTGAAATCGTAGTACCCGCATAGCGCATTTTCGCTACATTTATACCTACGGAATCTGCCGCCTGGGGATTTTCACCGCAGGCACGAAGCCGTAATCCGAACTTCGTTTTATACATTATAACAGAAAGCACTATGAAAAGTCCAATACAAATGTAGGTAGAAAGATAGTTTTTTACTAAAAAGGTATTTTCGAAGAAATTAAGCTCCTCAGTTTTCGAAAAACCGAAGGTGCTTCTTTTAAGCATAAACCAGCTCGCCGCATCGCCCTCAGACATAGTAAGAACATTCTGATTAACTAAAACATTGGTCGCAAACAGAACAAAGCCCGGTGCAAGCATATTAAGAGCAGTACCGCCGATAGTCTGATTTGCACGTAAATTTATCGCCGCATAGGACAGAAGCAGTGAAAATATGGCTCCCGCCACCGCACAGACAAGCATAGTAATGAGCATAAGAGTTTGCGCTTGCTCTTTCTGAAAGGTATCAGTGTCCTGCATTATTTTGATAAAAAGAACTCCTACAAAGGCACCGAAAATCATTATACCCTCGAGGGCAAGATTTACTATACCGCTTCTTTCAGCAAACACACCCGCAAGAGCAACAATAAGAAGAGGTATGGCATAGGTAAGAGTCTGCTGTATAAGAAATTCCATTACGCTCCTCCCCCTTCCTCAGACTGTCTCTGCGCCTGTGAAATTATCTCTTCATCAGAATGTGTGTTTTCATCGGCAGTAGTGGATTTTCCTTTGAATATTCTCTTGTCCGATGAAATGAAATTTTTAATGACGAGTGAAAATGCACTCAGATAAACGATTATACCGATTATGATGTTGGTAATATATTCATTATATGCGGTAAGATTTTTAAGCTGCTGACCCGCTACGGAAAGAACGGACATAAACGAGCCTGTGAAAATAACCGCTATGGGATTATTACTCGCTAAAAGAGCTATAGGTATACCGTTAAAGCCTTCTGTAGGCAGAGACTGATAGGTGGACCAGAAAAACTCCGTATTACCCGAAAGATAATAAAGAGCCGCACCTCCGCCTGCGAGCGCTCCTGCAAACGCCATAGAAAAAACTATCATTCTTTTGCTCTTTATACCTGCATATTCAGCTGCGTCCTTGTTATATCCGCAGGCCTTCATTTCATAGCCAAGAACGGTCTTCGTAATAATTACATAAACAAGCACGGCAAAGATAATCGCAATAAAAATACCGCCGTTCACCTGTGAACCGGGAAAGATTTTATCAAGACCGAATTTTGCCGTCGCCACACCGTTGGCCGTAGTTTTCATAATAAAGCCTACCTTGCCCGATTCGCCGCCGTTACGAAGTGAACTGTTTTCAAAAATCCAGGTAACTGCATTGGCGGCTATCCAGTTAGTCATAATACAGGCTAAAACCTCATTAATGCGAAGATACGCCTTCAATATACCGGGAATTGCGCCCCATACGGCCCCCGCCGCCATACCGCCGAGAAAAGCAATTATCCATATGACAAAGGGTGGTATCACGTCTGACGGTATTTTCAGCGCAAGGATAAGCGTAGCCGCCGTTCCTGCCAGATACTGTCCCGGTGCGCCGATATTGAAAAGTCCTGTCTTGAATGCAACAGCCACTGAAAGGCCCGTCATAATTACGGGAGTAGCTCTGAAAAGAAGGTTGCCCATATTAACAGGATTAAAGCCGAAAACGAGCTCGCCCGCAGCATTTCTTCCCTTACTGAATACACCGAAAAATATCAGCTTGAGCCCTTCTATACCGCCTTTGAGCCCTATATCAGAATTGAATGCAGACACGGCAATTATAATAATACCGCCTACCACAAGACCTGTAAGAATAGAGAGAAGAGAAGCAAGAGCGGACTTGGTGCCGTCCTTTGAGTATATTTTCTTTGCCTGAGATTTAAGATCGGATTTTTTATTCATCGGTGTCTCCCTCCCCTTTTCTTTTAGTGCCTGCCATATATAAACCAAGCTCTGAAACCGTGGTTTTATCAGGATAAAACTCCCCTGTGATTTCACCCTCATAAATAACGAGTATACGGTCGGAAATATTCATAACCTCGTCGAGCTCGAAGGAAACAAGAAGTATGGCCTTTCCCTCATCTCTTTTTTTCACAAGCTCACGGTGAATGTTTTCTATGGCACCCACATCGAGACCTCGCGTAGGCTGAACTGCGATAATGAGCGGCTGATTTCTGTCAAGCTCTCTGGCTATTACCGCCTTCTGCTGATTACCGCCCGACATACTTCTCGTGTGAGTGGAAGGTCCCTGATTTGAGCGGATGTCAAACTCCTCAATAAGCCTTTCGGTATATTTTCTGACGGCACCGTTTTTAATAAATCCCTTCTGCTGAAACTCATCCTCAAAATACCGCTGAAGAACACAGTTATTTTCCAGGGAAAAGTCAAGAACGAGACCGTGCTTATGCCTGTCCTCAGGAATATGGCTGATACCCGCCTGAAGCTTTTCACGGACAGAATATTCCGTAATATCCTCACCGCAGAGTTCCACTGTGCCTGAACTGATTTTTTCAAGTCCTGTAATGGCTCTTATCAGCTCTGACTGACCGTTTCCGTCAACACCTGCTATGGCTACTATTTCCCCGCTTTTAACTTCAAAGGATACATTGTTTACAGCGCCCTTTTTCGTATTTTTTCCTCCGACAGAAAGATTTTCTACCTTAAGGACAGTCTGCTTAGGCTGTGCTTTTTCTTTCTTTACGGAAAGCTCTACAGGTCTTCCCACCATCATCTGCGAAAGTTCTTCCTTTGTAGTGTCCTTAGTTTCCACAGTACCGATGTACTTACCCTTTCTTATTACGCTTACTCTGTCAGAAACAGCCATAATTTCACTGAGCTTATGGGTAATGAACAGGATTGATTTTCCTTCCCCTGCAAAGGTCTTCATAATATTCATCAGCTCTCCCGTTTCCTGGGGAGTGAGAACCGCAGTCGGTTCATCAAAAATCAGAATTTCGTTATCCCTATAAAGCATTTTCAGTATTTCTACTCTCTGCTGCATACCAACGCTGATTTCTTCTATCTTTTTATCCGGATCGATTTTCAGAGAATACCTTTCGCTTAATTTTCTTACCTTATCTTTAACTGTACTTCTCTGAATAAAACCGAGCCTTGTGGTCTCTGTTCCGAGGATGATATTATCTAAAACCGTGAACACATCCACGAGCTTGAAGTGCTGATGCACCATACCTATCCCGAGAGCCGTAGCATCATTCGGTCCGTAGATTTTAACAGGCTCACCGTTCTTTTTTATAACACCCTTTTCAGGCTGATACAGACCGAAAAGAACAGACATAAGAGTGCTTTTACCCGCACCGTTTTCACCTAAAAGGGCGTGAATTTCGCCTTTTTTAAGCTGAAGAGTTATATTATCATTGGCGATGATACCGGGAAACTCTTTGGTTATTCCCACCATTTCGATTATGTATTCCCCGTTCATATAAATTCCCGCTTTCCGTAAAATCTTTATTTCTTCAAAAGATATTTTATCCCCCTTTTATATTTTTATGTATAAAAAAAGAGTGCTCCGAAGAACACTCAAAAAATTATGATTTTTTTAACTTTTCCACGCTCTCTTCATAAAGATCAAAGAAGCGTCCAACGATTTTTTTGTCTTCGTCATTACCTCTGACACACATCGAAAGAGTGATAACATTTTTCATCGAGGTGGCAGAAAGCAGAACATAAGGCTTATACTTTACCGCACCTGTCATAAATCCGTCAGTAGGCTCATGTCCCTCCAGAGCCAGTGCCTTATGATCAAGAATACCGATATTGCTCATGGCAAGAAGCGGATTTGAATAACCGATTTTGATTATTTCCTCACTGGCGGCGTGGGGTAGAATCTTATAACCGAAACGTAGAAGCGGTAAGCCGTAAAGCCCCATAAACTTATCTTTTTTGAAAAGATTTGCAGAGTTCACCACATACTTGAGAGTTTCGATTATATCGTCACCGAGACGGGGTATTCTGCACTGCATAAAGGCAGTGTGGTTAGTTATACCCTGGTCCGAGCTGTCTTTTATGTGACGGCGAAGGTCAATAGCACAGGAAATGGTAACACTGTCGTCGTGGTTATAGCCGGCAAGATTATAAAGAGCATCGAAATATGCCGCTACAAGGACATCGTTTACTGTAGCTCCGTATTTTTTACCTACCTGCTTGAGTATGAGGAAATCCTCTTCGGAAAGCTTTCTGCGTGCGATAAAGCTGCGGTCGTCCTCTCTGTCCTCGGTGAGAGGAAATTTATGGTCATCCTTGGCACAGACGTTTTTATAAAGGTTTCTCGCCATCTTTTCCTGAGCGGGAGTAAAATCCTCGTAAACTGACTCATAAGAGCGTGTGCCTTCCTTGAAATCTAAAGGTAAAATACCCTTCTCAACATAATTGTTATAGTTTTTACAGAAGGCATTTATGAAGTATTTGAAATCACCGCCGTCCATACACATATGATTCTCTACGAAGCAAAGAGTGGTTTTGCCTCCGTGATATAAAACGGCAACCTTCATCTGCAGATCACTTTCGGGCGGTATATACTGTGTGAGAAAGGAATCGACTTCACCTTCAACCTCACTGTCATCGATATACTTTACAGTTATAACATCGTCAATATCATAGGGCTTGACCTCCCAGTAAGGTCTTACCTTATTATCAACGAAGCTCGAATGGAAAACAGGAGCCTTTTCGAAAAAGCAGATAAGAACTGTTCTGAATGCCTCAAAGTTTATTTCATAATCGTAATGAAGCTCGAGATGCACCATTCTGTCATTGAAATCACGGAAAAGGTAGTGCATCTTATCCCAGAGCTCAGCATTTAATCTTCGCTCCATCTGTCTTCCTCCTCTTTCACTTTAGTTCCCGAAAGAAGTCGTATACCGACTACTACAAAATCAACGAGTATACCTAAAAGAATAAGAAGCCAACCGGGATGCCAGGGCAATACCTTGGCAATACCGAGCACTACATAAAAAAGAGTAAAAATCACAGGTATGTAAAGAAGAAGGCTGAAAATGCCTGTCTTTTTATTGAATTTATAGGACAGAAGCATATCAAATATCATCGCAAAAGGAACAGCCAGAATGAAAATAATCCAGCTTCCCTGAACAGGAACGATAATTGTGGTGAAAAGGAACATATAAGTGGCGATAAGAAATACAGCCGCAGAGCAAAGGAAACGGGAGAAAAACCCGAATTTTCCTGTCTTTTTAGTAAGCTTACCTGAAATGGCTATAAACAGGAAAACGATCACTGCAAAGATACCGCCCAGAAGAAGCATCCATGTTTTACCCCAGGCTCCCGTAAGGAAGCTGACGGCAAGATAAAGACACACGGCTCCGAAAATACCGCTGAGTGTACCGACAGCCATCAGGGAACCTGTTCTGGACTTTTTGCTCATTTCAGACTTTTTCTTCATTGATTCCTTATACTTACCTGCAAGATCAGGATATTCTTCCATAATTATGGCACAGATAATTTTATCATCCTTAAGACCTGCGGCAACGAGCTCATTGGCTCTTTCCGTCATCTGTGCTATAAGTTTCTGTTTGTAACGGTATAGCGATTCCGTTTCCTTCATATTCTCGAAGGATTTATCGATGTATTCCAAAAAATTATTCATAATAAAACCCCTTTATATTATTTTATCATCATTTTACAGTATAATTATATTAGTGTAAAGCAAATTAAAAAAACTTAACTTTTTGTTTTCAAAAATGCAAAAATAAATCCCCCGACATTCATCAGGGGAAAATGACGAAAAACAAAATTATACTTCTTCGTTTTCTTTTTTAGCTGCTTCAAAATCCTTGATAAGACCGTCTACAACGCTGGTGTCAGCACCGAAAGCGGTGAGAAGATCAAGAATTAAGTTTAAAATCTGAAGATAAATTTTTTCAAAAAGTTCCATTTTATAGTAAGTCGGAGGCCAAGCGGTCTTAGGAAGA
>JAZNMU010000062.1:0-4861 GCA_045579865.1 Acutalibacteraceae bacterium | reverse complement strand
TTTTCCTTGTCTTGACCTTCCTTTTGTGGGGTGTATGAGATGACAAATATGAAAAACAGTCTTAAGCACAGACTTATGTCCGTGCGCTTTGCTATGTGGGAGCTTCATCTTTATCTGGATACCCACTGCGGCGACGCCCAGGCGGCAGAGCTTCTGAATAAATACACGGAAAAATACCGTGAGCTTCTGAGGGAGTACGAGTGTAAGTACGGTCCCATTTCAGCCATGGAGGGCTACGGTGCAAAATGGCTCAAGAGTCCCTTCCCTTGGGTAAACAGCGGGAGTGATTGCTGATGTTCTGTTACGAAAAGATTTTACAGTATCCTATCAATATAAAAAAGCCGAATCCTCTTTATGCGAAAATCATAATTAGTCAGTATGGAGGTCCTGACGGTGAACTCGGTGCATCTCTTCGTTATCTGAGTCAGCGATTCGCTATGCCTTGGGGCGAATTACAGGGTCTTTTAACGGACGTGGGTGTAGAAGAATTATCTCATTTAGAGATGATCGGAACCATCGTTTGTCAGCTGACGAGAAATCTTTCACCTGAGGACATAAAGAAAAACGGCTTTGATGCCTATTTCGTTGACCATACCACAGGCATTTATCCCGTAAGTGCGGCAGGCGTACCCTTCACGGCGGCTTATCTTCAGTCAAAGGGTGATGTGTTGACCGACCTTCACGAGAATATGGCGGCGGAGCAGAAGGCGAGAACTACCTACGATAATATTCTCCGTTTGGTTGACGACCCCGATGTGTGCGATGTTATTAAGTTCCTGAGGGCAAGAGAGGTAGTACACTATCAGCGTTTCGGCGAAGGCTTGAGAATTGCAACAGATAAAATGAACGAAAAGAATTTTTATGCTTTCAATCCGAGCATTGATAAGTGCAGAAAGTGATTTATCAGGGGAGACTGATTTCAGTTTCCCTTTTTTCTTTTCCTTTACATAAACCTCTATAATTTTCTCTTGCCAAAATATATATTTTATGATAGAATACATTGATATAATAATTTTACCCCGTATGAGGTGATATTTTGGCAGTTAAAAAAGAAAATATAAGAAATTTCTCTATCATCGCTCATATTGACCACGGCAAAAGTACTCTTGCCGACAGACTTCTCGAAATCACGGATTCCGTGGCTAAAAGAGATATGTCTGCGCAGATTCTGGATGATATGGACCTTGAAAGAGAAAGAGGAATTACCATAAAGGCTCACGCTGTAAAGCTTAACTATAAAGCTAAGGATGGCGAGGAATATGAGCTTAACCTTATTGATACACCGGGTCACGTTGACTTTAACTATGAGGTTTCCCGTTCCCTTGCTGCCTGTGAGGGTGCGGTGCTTATCATCGACGCTTCCCAGGGTATTGAGGCACAGACTCTGGCTAATACCTATCTTGCTCTCGACCACGACCTTGAGCTTGTTCCCGTAATCAATAAAATCGACCTTCCCGCCGCCGAGCCCGACAGAGTTGCTGCTGAGGTAGAGGAGGTTATCGGACTTGACTGTATGGGTGCGCCCAGAGTGTCGGCCAAGACAGGCGAAAATGTGGCTGAAGTGCTGGAAAGAATCGTTTCCGACATTCCCGCCCCCTCCGACTGTGACGACAAGGCACCGCTGAAGGCTCTTATCTTCGACTCCGTTTATGATAACTATAAGGGTGTTATAGTTTATGTCCGTGTTATGCAGGGTACACTTAAGGCAGGTGAGACCATGCGTATGATGGCTACAGGTGCCGAGTTCAATGTAGTTGAGGTAGGCTATATGAGAGCTACGGGGCTTGAACCCTGTAAGGAGCTTTCCTCAGGTGAGGTAGGCTACATCACTGCTTCAATCAAAACAGTCCGTGATGCCAAGGTAGGCGACACCGTAACCAAGGTGCAGAATCTCGCTTCTGAGCCTCTTCCCGGCTACAGAAAGGTTAATCCTATGGTTTACTGCGGTGTTTATCCCGCTGACGGCGCAGATTATGAGGCACTCCGCGATGCTCTGGAAAAATTGCAACTCAACGATGCTTCTCTTTCCTATGAGCCCGAGACCTCGGGTGCACTCGGCTTCGGTTTCCGTTGCGGCTTCCTGGGACTTTTGCATCTGGAAATCATTCAGGAAAGATTGGAAAGAGAGTATAATCTTGACCTTGTAACCACGGTTCCTTCCGTTGTTTATAAGATTCATCTTACTGATGGCAGTGTGGTGGAAATCGATAATCCTACCCATTATCCCGAGCAGGCATCCATTGACTACTGCGAAGAGCCTATCACTAACGCTCACATTTATTCTCCCAGTGACTATGTAGGTTCAATTATGGATCTCTGTCAGGACAGACGCGGTATTTTTAAGGATATGAAATATATCACACCTGACCGTGTGGATATTCATTATGAGTTACCTCTCAATGAAATCATTTACGATTTCTTCGATGCTCTTAAGTCAAGAACGAGAGGTTATGCTTCCTTTGACTATGAGATTTTCGAGTACAGACGTTCTACTTTACAGAAGGTTGACGTTCTTCTCAACGGTGACATCATTGATGCCCTTTCTTTCATTATCCATTCGGAAAAGGCTATGTCCCGTGCCAGAAAGATAGCCGAAAAGCTGAAGGAACACATTCCGAGACAGATGTTCGAAATTCCCATTCAGGTGGCAATAGGCAGTAAGGTTATCGCCCGTGAAACTGTAAAGGCGATGAGAAAAGACGTTCTCGCCAAATGCTACGGCGGTGACATCACACGAAAGAAAAAACTTCTCGAAAAACAGAAGGAAGGTAAAAAACGTATGCGCCAGTTCGGTACTGTCGAGGTGCCGCAGGAGGCCTTTATGGCAGTCCTTAAGCTGGACGATAACGGATAAACAGTATGACGATATGACAGGAATATATATTCATATTCCCTTTTGTAAAACGAAATGTCCTTACTGTGATTTCTATTCCTTTAAAGGTGACGAAAAACAAAAGGACAGCTATTTGAAGGCTGTCCTTTTATGCTTGGAGGGCTACGCCGATAAAAAGCTGAAGGTTGACACTCTTTATTTCGGGGGAGGCACTCCTTCGGTTTTCGGCGGTGAAAGAATAGGAAAAATGGTTTCTTACATAAGGGAATCTTTCGATTTGCAGAAAGATGCAGAAATAACCGTGGAGTGTAATCCTTCTTCCACGGACGGGGATTTTGTCCGTCAGGTAAAAAAAGCGGGAGTAAACCGTGTTTCTATGGGTATGCAGTCGGCTGTGGACAGAGAAAGAAAAATCCTCGGCAGACCCTCGGCAAAGGAAGACATAGAAAGAGCGGTCACTCTTTTTAAAAATGAGGGCATAGATAATATTTCTCTCGACCTTATGCTCGGCGTACCCTTTCAGACTATGAAAAGCCTCGATGAAAGCATAGATTTCATTCTCTCTCTCGGAGTGAAACACATCAGTTCCTATATGCTTAAAATAGAAGAGGGAACACCTTTTGAAAGAGAGGAGAAAAATCTTGCATTGCCCGATGAGGACACAGTGGCGGATATGTATCTTCATACCTCGGAAAGACTGGAAAGAGAAGGCTTTATCCATTATGAAATTTCCAACTTCGCACTCGAAGGCTTTTATAGCCGGCACAATACAAAATATTGGCAGTGTGAGGAATATATAGGCATAGGTCCTTCGGCACATTCCTTTTATGAAGGAAAAAGATTTTTTTATTCACGCTCCTTCGGAGATTTCCTCTCGGGCAAAGAGCCTATTGCTGACGGAGAAGGGGGAAGTGAGGAGGAGTATATTATGCTCGCACTCAGGCTTGAGGAAGGTCTTGACGGAAAAAAATTCAGAGAAAGATACGGTAAGGATATAGATAAATCTTTCTTTCTAAAAGCAGAAAAATATGAAAAAAACGGTTTGCTAAAAACTGAAGGAGACAGGATTTCTCTCACTCCTGAGGGCTTTCTCCTTTCTAACAGCATATTAGCAGATTTATTATATTGAGGGAACACGGGGGATTGTTCTGTGTATTCTCAGATGAAGGCGGTGTAACTATGATTTTTAAAAAGTACGGTTTGGTTCTTGCAGGCGGCGGAGGTAAGGGTGCCTACCAGATAGGCGCCTGGAAGGCTCTCAGAGAAATGCGTATATCCTTTGATGCCATAGCCGGTGTTTCCATCGGTTCCATTAACGGTGCGCTTATTGCCGCAGGCGATATGAATAAGGCGATAGAATTCTGGCACAATGTTTCTGTGGAAAAGGGCATCAGAATCGAAAACGAGCTTGTTGATCCGGAGAATCTTTTCAGCAAGAAAAACTGGAGTGTTCTTTTTAAGGAGTTTCTGAAAAATGGCGGCTTTGATGCTTCGCCTGCCGCAGATTATATAAAAACCTATGTGGATGAGGATAAGGTAAGAAAAAAGAAAATTCCTCTCGGTATCGTGACAGTACACCTTTCGCAGAGTGCCACACCTATGGAAATTTTTGTCGAGGATATTCCTCAGGGCGAACTGGTAGATTATCTTTTAGCCTCGTCGAATATTCCTTTGGCTACAAATATCGGTCCTGAGGGTGAAAAATTCCTTGACGGTGGTGTTTACGACAATACTCCCGTAATGACACTGAAAAAGAGAGGCTACAATAAGCTTATAGTTATTGATATTTCAAACATCAAGGGCGTGGCTCATAATCTTAACTTCAATAACGCTCAGGTGGTATATATCCGTCCTTATGACCTTGAAGACCTCGGGCCCTCCTTCGATTTCAGCGGTCCTATGATTGACAGGAGAATACAGCTGGGTTATCTTGATACGAGAAAGGCTTTCGGACATCTGTCGGGAAATATTTATTATTTCACTCCCGATGTGTTTGAGCAAGTCGGAGGCCAAAGCGGTCTTAGGAAG
>JAZNMU010000061.1:0-5627 GCA_045579865.1 Acutalibacteraceae bacterium | reverse complement strand
TTACAAGTTTTTTCTTGGCAGGCATATGTCTGTCTTTTTGGCGTGTCTTGACAATTTAAAAAGCACCTGTATTTGCTTTCAAGGCAAACGTCAGATGCTTTTTCTTTTTCAGTCGTTTCTTAACTTAATGGTATTGCGCTTTGAAGAGGTCTTTTTTATCTGCTGTTTATCATTTCCGTATAAATATTACATATTGAATCTGCATCACCTGAAGCCACTAACTGACCCTTGGTGAGGATAATAGCCTTATTGCATATCTTTCTGACTCTTTCGGTGCTGTGCGAAACGAAAAGCACCGTAACGCCGTCATCCATAAGCTCCATTATCCTCTGCTCACTCTTTTCCTTAAAGGTGGCATCACCTACGCTAAGCACCTCATCGAGGATAAGAATGTCAGGCTTTACAGCCGTAGCTATAGCGAAGCCTAAACGGGACTTCATACCCGAGGAATAGTTTTTCATAGGGGTGTTTATGAATTTACCGAGCTCAGAAAACTCCACGATTTCATCGTATTTTTCTTCGAGGAATTTTCTCGAATAGCCCATTGTGGCACCGTAAAGAAAGATATTTTCTTTACCTGTGTAGTTCATATCGAAGCCTGCACCCAGCTCGAGCATAGGTGCTACCACACCTCTTACCTTAACTGAGCCGGTAGTAGGCTTAAGAACACCTGCCACTACCTTGAGAAGGGTACTTTTACCTGCACCGTTGAAGCCCATAACTCCCAGACGGTCACCCTTTTCGATTTTAAAGCTTACATCCCTGAGAGCCCAGAACTCCTCGAAATTAAGCTTTCTCGTAACTAATCTAATAAAATATTCTTTTAAATTATCGACCTTTTCACTGCTCATATTGAAAAGCATACTTACGTGGTCAACTTCTATTGCATATTTACTCAATGAGATCACCAACTTAAATGTGTAAAATAAACTTGTCCTGATTCTTATAAAACATAGTAAAGCCCACTATCAGAACCACCACCGTAAATCCGCAGCAGTAGTAGAAGAGATTCATATCAAAATAGGTGAAAAACTCTGCTCCGTGAATTACTGCGCCTCTGAACATATCGATAAAACCGTACATGGGATTGAAGCGGATTAATCTTGCGATGGTAGAGGTTGAGGGGTCACCGAGACGGTCAATGCTGTAGACGATGGGTGTAGTATAAAAAAGCAAGAGACAGAAAACATCGTAAATATTTTCGATATCCTTAAAAAACACATTAAGCGTAGCCAAGATCATACCCACGCCCAGGCTGAAAAAGAAAAGCACCGTTATAGGGAGAATGGCCCAGACTACATTTGTGCTGAGTGTTATCGGGTTTATGTTTGCTATATTGAAATAAAGAATAACAACAACCAGCACCGACAGAGAAATAAGAAAGGTTACGAACTTTGAAAGAACAGCCGAAAGGGGATAGACATATTTCGGCACATAAACCTTTTTGATTATAGAGGCCTTTGATCTTATGGAGCGCATAGCTCTTTTGGTCGAAGATGTAAAAAACTCGTGTAAAAGCTTACCGCAGAGAAGATAAACGGGAAAGTTAACCACCTTGCTTGAATCTCTGCCGAAAAGTCTGTTGAATACCAACGACAGAACTATCATCGTAAGAAGAGGCTCCAGAAAGGTCCAGAACATACCCAGAACCGAATTTCTGTACTGCAGCTTTATATCTTTACTGACTAATTCCTTAATCAGATAACGGTATTTGAAAAAATTTCCGAATTGTGCTTTCAGCTTTGATTTTCCTGACAATTGAAATCCTCCTTTGTCTGCACTGTTAATTCAGTATACCATAAGCCTTGTCTTTTTACAATAATAATCAATTATTTTTTTCCGTCACTACTAAAGGCAAAAAAAGATAAATATAATATTTTTAGGTTTCCTTAAGTTAATCGGTGTAAACTGAAAAATGAAAAGGAGGTAATGTTTCCGTGAATAACCGAAGAACTGTTCTGGTCTGTGTTACGGCACAGCAATCCTCAGAGGCTCTGGTCAAAGCAGGAAAAGTATTATCCGACAAATGGGGAGCAGAGCTTGAAGTAGTTTCCGTTTTGCCCCTTAATAAAAACGAAAACCCCGTAAATCCCGAAATTCTGGAATCACTTTATCAGGCGGCACAGAAGGAAGGGGGAGAAATGGCTGTTTACTTTAGTGACGACCCCACCATAACTGTATGTGCACATATAGCCAAAAGAAAGCCTCTTACTTTAGTAACAGGCTTCCCCGGCGCCAAAAGCAATAATTTCATCGCCACCATTCATCTGCTTTTACCCGACCTTCCCATCAGTATGATTGACCGTGACGGCACCGCTTATAATATACTGCCTTGTGAAAGTAATGCGGCAGTAAAGTAAAAATTAAAACACAAAAACCGCTGTACGGAAAATACAGCGGTTTAACTTTATTAAATCAGAATTCAAGCTTCTTTTCGATGTAAGAAACAAGGTCGGCGATAGCAACTCTTTCCTGCTGCATTGTATCTCTGTCACGGACTGTTACACAGCCGTCTTCAGCAGATTCGAAGTCATAGGTAATGCAGAAGGGAGTACCGATTTCGTCCTGACGGCGGTATCTCTTACCGATGGAGCCTGCATCGTCGAATTCACACATAAACTTCTTCTGAAGAGTGTGGAATACCTCTGTAGCTTCCTCGCTGAGCTTCTTTGAAAGAGGAAGAACTGCAGCCTTGTAGGGAGCAAGAGCAGGGTGGAAATGAAGAACTACACGGGAGTCGTTCTTTTCTGCGTCCACTACTTCCTCGTCATAAGCCTCAGTCATAACAGCGAGGAAAAGTCTTTCTACGCCGAGAGAGGGCTCAATAACATAAGGAATATATCTTTCATTGGTAACGGGATCGAAATAGTCGAGAGTTTTACCTGAGGTATTGCTGTGCTGGGTAAGGTCGTAGTCAGTTCTGTCAGCCACACCCCAGAGCTCGCCCCAACCGAAGGGGAAGAGATATTCGAAGTCTGTGGTTGCCTTTGAATAGAAGCAGAGCTCATCAGCACTGTGGTCACGGAGACGGAGATTTTCCTTCTTCATGCCGAGAGAGTAGAGCCAGTCACGGCAGTAGCTTCTCCAGTAGTCAAACCATTCAAGGTCTGTGCCGGGCTTACAGAAGAATTCGAGCTCCATCTGTTCGAATTCACGTACACGGAAAATGAAGTTACCCGGTGTGATTTCGTTACGGAAGGATTTACCTATCTGTGCTACACCGAAGGGAACCTTTCTTCTGGTGGTTCTCTGGATGTTTGCGAAGTTTACGAAAATACCCTGAGCAGTTTCGGGACGGAGATAAAGCTCATTTTTGCTGTCCTCGGTAACGCCCTGGAAGGTTTTAAACATAAGGTTGAACTGACGGATGTCGGTGAAGTTATGCTTACCGCAGTCGGGACAGGGAATTTCCTTCTCGTTGATGTAAGCGAGCATTTCCTCGTTTGACCAGCCTGCCACATTTGTGCCGTCAAAATCTTCGATAAGATTGTCAGCTCTGTGTCTTGTCTTACATTCCTTACAGTCCATAAGGGGGTCGGAGAAGCCGCCGAGGTGACCTGAAGCCACCCAGGTCTGAGGATTCATAAGGATGGCTGAGTCAAGACCTACATTGTAGGGGTTTTCCTGAACGAATTTTTTAAGCCATGCCTTTTTGATGTTGTTTTTGAGTTCTACGCCGAGAGGGCCGTAGTCCCAGGTATTTGCAAGACCGCCGTAGATTTCACTGCCTGCATAAACGAAGCCTCTGCCCTTACAGAGAGCAACGAGCTTTTCCATTGATTTTTCTTTGTTTGAAAGCATTGTTTTAAAACTCCTTTCAATTTATAAAGTTCCAAATATTACATACTATAATAATACAAAAGCACCTGTGTTGTCAAGATAAAGAGGTGGATTTTTCATTTCACCTCAATAGCAATAAACGGAACTGTCATTTCTTCCTCAACAAGTCCTGCGTGACCGCCAATAGCTTCAAAATCAGAACGCTTAATATTAAGCATCACATTACTTGTAGCTACGGCAAAAAAGTCCCCTATAAAATCTTTAGTTTTATGATGCGCTGTTCCGTAACCTAAAAGATTTTCAGAAAAAACCTCTTCCTTTGTCATAAGATTGAAAGAAGATCCGAATATTTTATTAAACTCTTCTTTGAACTCTGCTGTTTTTCCGTCTTTCACGAAAAAGCTCAGCGCTCTCGGTTCAACAGAAGGCGGTACTTTAAGCATATCCGTAAGAACAGGATAATCCTCTAAATATTCATTTACACAGTCTGTCTGTCCGTGGTCGGCAGTAATGATTACCAGAGATTTTTTTAGCTTTTTGCAGAGCTTTTCTATTTCGCTGTTTATCATCTGAACTTCGTTTTTTGCCTCAGTGCTGTGTACACCGTATATGTGCATTATATTGTCAGGTTGATTCCAGTAAGTATATATGTATTTTTGTTTTCTTTTTTTCGAGAGTCTGTAAACAGTTTTACAGATATGATGAACACTTTTTGAGCGGTATTTTGAAAACACAGACACATAAAAGGCTGTTTTTCTTCCTTTGACCTCTTCTATTCTTTGAAAAATTCTTTTATAGGGTATATATTTTAACGGAACATTATAATCGGCAGCAGGCTCACCGTTTCGTTGCAGAGTATTTTTAAAAGCAGCAACATTTTCACCTATTTCGTCAAAATATAAATCCCAACCAATCCAGCCTGTTTCAAGTGGGGAATATCCACTTTCGATGGCGGTAACAGCCGCAACGGTTGTTGACGGATAAACTGATGAAATATCGGTCAGATGATGTTTTTTGAGAAAATCATCTTCATTAAGATGTTCCTTAAGGACAGAAGCACCCATACCGTCAAAGAGCATCACTATTACGTTTTTATAGTTTTTGTCTAATAGTTCATCAAGCTCAGGCAAGGTTTTATGCTCACAATCAGTAACACCGAAATATTTCAGCACCGATGAAGCGACAGACAATATGCTCCTGTCATAATCGGGATATTTTATCATAAACATCTTCTCCTTTTGTTTTAATAAAGTTGCCCGCTTCTTCCCTGCTTTTAAAAACTATCACTTGCTTTTCAGCTTTGTATTTTTCAAGCAAATCATATATATACAGCAGGGTGTCCCGTGGGAAATCTTCTATGAACCTTTTAAATTCCTCATCAAGCTCCGTTTCAAGCCACGGCAAATCATATCTTCCTTTACCGATTCTCTCTGTCACGCCCTGCAGACATACATCTGTGGGCAAATCGAAAAGAAAAACAGTATCGCACTCCTTGAGTCGCATCTCTATCGTTCTCTTATAATTTCCGTCGATTATCCACTCGGGCTGAGAAAAGATTTCGATTATCCTTTCGTCAAACTCTTCTCTCGGAATATGTGTTTTATCGGGTTTATGCCATATAGCATCGAGATAATATACGGGCAGTCCCGTGGTTTTATTCAGTTTTTCGGCAAAGGTCGTTTTTCCCGACCCGGGACAGCCTATAACTATAACCTTTTTCATTTTCCGTTCCCTTTCTTTTCGAAATCCGATTCAGTTTTCAGCACTTGTAAGCACCATAATCTGACTCGGCGGGTAAGAGATCCACGTAATAAAATAAAGAAAAGTCGGATCGTAGCCATGTCGTT
>JAZNMU010000060.1:0-4018 GCA_045579865.1 Acutalibacteraceae bacterium | reverse complement strand
GCTAAAAGCACCTTAACCTTCTGCTCACCTGTAAGCTCCTTCATAAGAGTGTAGTGGAACTCGTTATGAATACCTAAGGCGTTGAGAAGGATTTCAGCATCGCTTTCTGCGCTCCAGCCGTCCATTTCTGCAAACTCTTCCTCAAGCTCACTGATGCGGATGCCGTCCTCCTCAGTGAATTCTTCCTTAGAGTAAAGCTCTTCCTTAGCGTCCATTATGTCAACTAATTTCTGATTACCCATCAGAACGGTTCTGATAACGTCATATTCATCATAGGCATAATGATCCTGTTTTAATACAGAAAGTCTTTCGCCGGGAGTAATTGTTACATAACCTTTGTTTGGCTCGATTTCACCTGAAAGGATTTTAAGGAAGGTGGATTTACCTGCACCGTTGGCACCGATGAGCCCGTAGCAGTTACCCTTGGTGAAGTTAATAGAAACGCTTTTGAAAAGCTCTCTGCCTCCGTACTGGAGAGTTACATTATTGGTACTTATCATAAATAATCGGGGAACACGGAAAGAAAATCCGCATCTTTTCCTTTCTTTTTTCTTTAAAGATAAAAAAATTCGCTAACTTAATAAGTATACCATATTTTTGAGATAATATCAAACCCTTTTTCGATGATAAGTGAAAAACAGCGGTAAATAGAAAAATGTAGAATTGTGCCTGAAAATTTTGTATCATATTAACAGAATTTAATTTTACACGTTTTCCACACCTTTTTCCGCTGATTTGTGTGGAAAACTCTGTGGAAAAAGTTAAAAACTCCCCATTTTCGGTGCTTTACAGCTGTAAAAAACTTCCGCATTTTATTTAACACTCTGTGGAAAAGTGAAAAAACTCCTCACAAACAAATTTTCGGTGCAAGAAAAAAACTTTACATAAGTCCTTTTTCATCTGAATTTTTCCTGAATATGCCAAAAATTTCTTCAAATTACATCTTGATTAGGCGAAAACATTATGCTATAATTACTTAATTATTATTTCAGGGCATTATTTACCCCGAAAAACAGACCACTCACGCTGAATAAACTTAACAAAGAAAGGACGATAATTATGGATTTTAATCAGAAATTTGTAAAAGAAGGTCTTACCTTTGACGATGTACTCCTTATCCCTGCAGAGTCAAATGTTCTTCCCGCAGATGTTTCCCTCGAAACACAGCTCACCCAAAACATCAGACTCAATATCCCCGTTATGACTGCGGCTATGGATACTGTTACCGAATCAAGAATGGCTATTGCTATTGCCCGTGAAGGCGGTCTCGGTGTTATCCATAAGAATATGTCAATCGAAAAGCAGGTAAAAGAAGTAGACCGTGTTAAGAGAAGTGAAAACGGCATTATCTCAAATCCCTTTTTCCTTGCTCCCGACAACTATGTTTATGAAGCTGAAAACTTAATGCATACTTACCGCTTTTCCGGTGTTCCCGTATGTGAAAACGGCAAGCTCGTAGGTATTCTTACAAACCGTGACCTTCGTTTCCTTACTGACTATAACATCAGAATCAGCGAGGTTATGACTAAAGATAATCTTGTAACCGCTCCCGTAGGTACCACTCTTGACGAAGCAAAGCTTATTCTTATGAAGCACAGAATCGAAAAGCTCCCCCTCGTTGACGGTGAAGGTAACCTTAAGGGTCTTATCACTATCAAGGATATCGAAAAGGCAGTTCAGTACCCCAACTCAGCCCGCGACAGTAAAGGCAGACTTCTCTGTGCTGCTGCTCTCGGCGCTACAGCTGACGTTTTAGACAGAGCAAGACCTCTGGCAGAGGCAGGCGTTGACGCTTTCGTTCTCGACTCCGCTCATGGTCACAGCCAAAACATCCTCAAGGCTGTTTCCAAGGTTAAGGCTGAATTCCCCAATGTTTCTCTTATCGCAGGTAACGTTGCAACTGCTGAAGCTACCAAGGCTCTCATCGAAGCAGGCGCTGACTGTGTAAAGGTAGGTATCGGCCCCGGTTCCATCTGTACCACACGTATCGTGGCAGGTATCGGTGTTCCTCAGATTACAGCTATCTTTGACTGTGCTAACGAAGCTGCTAAGTACGGTAAAAATGTTATCGGCGACGGCGGTATCAAATATTCAGGTGAAATAGTGGAGGCCATCGCTGCAGGTGCTTCCACCATTATGGTCGGCTCACTTGTTGCAGGCTGTGAGGAATCTCCCAGTGATACAGAAATTTATCAGGGCAGAAAGTACAAGGTTTACAGAGGTATGGGCTCTATTGCCGCTATGAACTCCGGCAGTAAGGACAGATACTTCCAGGCTAACAATAAAAAGCTCGTTCCTGAAGGCGTTGAAGGCCGTGTGCCTTATAAGGGAACACTCAGCGAAACCATCTATCAGATGATGGGCGGTCTCCGTGCAGGTATGGGCTACTGCGGATGCGCAACAATTGACGAGCTCAAGGAAAAGACCCAGTTCGTACGCATCACAAACGCAGGTCTTATCGAAAGCCATCCCCACGATATTTCCATCACAAAGGAAGCCCCCAACTATTCAATGGGCTCCAACGGCTGATAAAAACAAAACGAAGCAGTTCCTAAAGGGACTGCTTTTTACTGTAAGTAGGGCGGGATGACTCATCCCGCCGCTGATATTTTATGCAAATACTATTTTTTGATTTTCAGCATCAACCATCGCATTCACACCGAAGGGGATAATACACCTGGGCATAGCGTGACCGACATTTACATTATATACAATGGGAAGTGAAGGGTTGTCAACTACTTCAATGAGCATCTTTTTGTATTCTTCATAATAAACTTCCTCTGCAGGCTTACCTGCAATAATTCCGCTTATTACATCAAAAATTCCTGTGTTTTTCAATGTAATAAGCGCTTTTTTATATTGTTCGGGCTTCATTTTCATTTCGCTTGATTCAAGCAGGAGTATTCTGCCCTTCCAGAAATTCAGTTCGGGAATTACCTCGTATTTTTTACAAAGTACGGGCGAATCTTCATACCATTCACCTGCATACATATCAAAAAGAGTTTCAATACATCCGCCAAAAATCTTTCCGCTGAAAAGGGGATTTCCTTGCAAAAGCTCAAAGCCCTTATTTCTGTGTTCCTTTAAGGGTGTACCCGTTCGCTCTTTGCTGAAATCTGTTCTGTTTTCATACCACAAATCGGAAGGAGTTATCTCTTTTATGGTACCCGTAGTGATAAGTTCTTCAAAATATTTCTTCGTATAGGGGAGCATTTCTTTACCGAGCTCACATATATCCGCCAAAAAGGACTGACCATAAAAGGTATTCAGTCCGACTTTATTAAGCATAAAATGGTTTGTAGTGGTGTCGGAAAAGCCTAAAAAGATTTTCTCACAGACAGCCTTTTTCAGTTCGTCATTTTCAAACAAATATGGCAGTAGTCTGTATGTATCATCGCCGCCGATGGCACAGAGAATCATATCGACTTCACTGTCACTGAAAGCCTGCAGTAAATCCTTCGCCCTTTTTTCGGGATGTGCCTTAAGATAAGCGTGACCTTTAAGAGCATTATCCATAAACTTTACCTTAAGACCGTATTTTTCCAGTCGGGATGTTCCCAGTTCTATTTCGTGCTTTGCAAAATCTTCCCCTGCAGTTCCGTGGGAGAGGCTTACTATTGCCAACGTTTTAACCATTTCATCACCTCATTTTCAGCATTATAGCATTTATATACATCGAAATCAACATCTTTCGGGCGGATAATATCCGCCCCTACCGAATAATCTATTTTTTTCTCCTTCGCCCTACCATCTTCGCGGAATAATACAAATAAAAAAGCCACTCAACCCCTCTGTCAACCTGCCGATTGACATCTCCCCTTTCAGGGGCGACGAGTTAGCGACCACACTTCTTCACTATTACTTATTACTTCTTCCATAAAATGAAATAACCCCCGAGACCGATGTTTCTTTACACATCTTTTTTGGTCTGGGGGGTTATTTCTGTTCACTCTTGTTATCTAACATCTTTTGTTATCCTCTCTTTCTACAGAATGGATTTTCTTCATTTTTCTGATTC
>JAZNMU010000059.1:0-4866 GCA_045579865.1 Acutalibacteraceae bacterium | reverse complement strand
CCCGAAACTGTTCTTTCAAGACTTGAAACCTATTACGAAAAGACAGCTCCTTTAAAGGATTTCTATCAGGCAAAGGGCAAGCTCGTAACAGTAGAAGGTCAGGAAGAAATTTCTGAAACCTCCAAGCTTACACTTGCAGCTGTAGAAGCGTAAAAGTTTTTTCACAGAGGTAAACGATGATTCAGGTTAAATCGGCAAGAGAAATCGAAACCATGAAAAAAGCAAGCAGTATAGCCGCTGAGGCACTCATAGTTGCAGGCAAGTCAATAAAGCCGGGCATGAGTACCTGGGAGCTGGATAAGATCATTCATGATTTTATCGTGTCAAAGGGAGCTATCCCTTCCTCTCTCGGCTACTGCGGATTTACAGGCAGTGCTTGTATCTCCGTAAACTCTGAGCTTATTCACGGCATCCCATCAAAAAAGAAAATCATCAAGGACGGAGATATAGTTTCTGTCGATGTGACTGTAGAATATGACGGCTACAACGGTGACAACGCCTACACCTTTATGGTGGGCGATGTTCCCGAAAGAGCTAAAAAGCTTCTGCAGGTTACTGAGGAGGCTCTTTACGAGGGAATAAAAATGGCTGTAGCGGGCAACCGCATAGGCGATATTTCAAATGCCGTACAGACTTATTGTGAGTCAAGAGGCTATTATGTAGTTGACAGATTTATCGGTCACGGTATAGGTAAGGATATGCACGAGGCACCCGATGTTCCGAATGTCGGAAAGCCCGGCAGAGGTCCGAGACTTGTCCCCGGTATGACAATCTGCATAGAGCCTATGATAAACGAAACGACAGCTGAGGTTATAATTCTCCCTGACAAATGGACAGTGGTAGAAGCAAACCATAACTACAGCGCTCATTTTGAGCATACTATCGCAATCACGAGCGGTGAGCCGCTGATTCTGACGATGAGCGAAATGCATCATCCGAAATAACGGAGGACTCTTATGTATCGTGAAGCAATGCAGATAGGGATGGTCGTAAAAAGTATGGCGGGACATGACAGTGGTAAGCTGCACGTCATCGTCAGAGAAGAAGCAGGTTTTGCGTATATTGCCGACGGCAAATTACGAAAGCTCGATGCTCCGAAAAAGAAAAATCCGCTCCATCTTGCGAAAACCAACACGGTTTTGGATTTAACGGATTTGACTGATAAAAAGTTAAGAACAGTCCTGCGCACACTGAGTGACGGGACAGACATCGCCGAGGAGAGTGATTAAGCTTGTCTAAAGAAGATGTAATCGAAGTAACCGGCAAGATACTTGAAGCACTGCCGAATGCAACTTTTCAGGTTGAGCTGGAAAATGGCCACAAGATTCTGGCACATGTAAGCGGCAAGCTGCGTATGAATTTCATTCGTATCTTACCCGGTGATAAGGTAACTGTTGAAATGTCACCTTATGATCTTACAAAAGGCAGAATTACATGGAGAGCCAAGTAATTCAAAGTTAAGAGGGAGAAATCCCACAGGCCTATTATTACAGGAAGGATGATATTAAAATGAAAGTTAGACCTTCAGTAAAGCCTATGTGCGATAAGTGCAAGGTAATCAAACGCAAGGGCAAGGTTATGGTAATCTGCCAGGAACCTAAGCACAAGCAGAGACAGGGCTAAGCCCCAATTTTAACAGGAGGAAAAAGATATGGCAAGAATTGCTGGTATCGACCTGCCTAAGGAAAAGCGTATCGAGATCGCTCTCACATACGTTTACGGTATAGGCAGAAAGACCGCTAACGACATTCTGGAAAAGTCCGGTGTAAACCCTGACACCAGAGTTAAGGAACTTACCGATGATGATGAAGCTAAGATCCGTGATGCTATCGAAGAGCTTGGTATCGTATTAGAAGGCGACCTCAGAAGAGAAGTTGCTTTAAACATCAAGCGTCTTGTAGAAATCAACTGCTTCAGAGGCACACGTCACCGCAAGGGCTTACCCGTTCGTGGTCAGCGTACAAAGACAAACGCAAGAACAAGAAAAGGTCCCAAGAAGACCATCGCTAATAAGAAGAAGTAATAACTTCAGGAGAAAGGTGGTAAAACAATGGCAAAGGCAACCGCTAACAAAAAGCCTGTTATCCGCAGACGTCGTGAGCGCAAGAATATCGAAAACGGTGCAGCTCACATCCAGTCTACATTTAACAATACAATTGTTACTATTACAGACCTTCAGGGAAATGCTTTATCATGGGCATCAGCAGGCGGACTTGGCTTCAGAGGCTCAAGAAAGTCCACTCCCTTCGCAGCACAGAGTGCAGCAGAAACAGCAGCTAAGGCAGCTATGGAACACGGTCTGAAGACAGTAGAGGTTTTCGTTAAGGGCCCCGGCTCCGGACGTGAAGCAGCTATCCGTGCATTACAGGCAGCAGGTCTTGAGGTTAGACTTATCAAGGATGTTACTCCTATTCCTCACAATGGATGCCGTCCTCCCAAGAGAAGACGTGTATAACAGATAAAAGAACTGAGTGTAGTTTACTCAGAGTCGCGTGAATGTATAAACATTCGAGAAACGATATTTATTTAAAAAACGGAGGTACTGACAAATGGCAGTAGATAGACAGCCGGTCTTAAAAAGATGTAAGGCATTAGGAATTTCTCCCATGGTACTGGGATACAGCAAGGAAACAAAGCGTCACGCTAACGCAAACAACAGAAAGAAGTCAAGTGAATACGGTCTTCAGTTAAAGGAAAAGCAGAAGCTCAAGTTCATCTACGGCGTTCTTGAAAAGCAGTTCTATCACTATTATGAAATGGCTGTTAAGATGGAAGGCGTTGCAGGCGAAAACTTAATCAAGATTCTTGAATCAAGACTTGATAACGTTGTATTCAGAATGGGTATGGCTATAACAAGACGTGAATCCAGACAGCTTGTTACACATGGCCACTTCACAGTAAATGGCAAGAAGGTAGACGTTCCTTCTTACAGAGTAAAGCCCGGTGACGTTATTGCAGTCAGCGACACAAGCAAGAAGAGCCCCAAGTTTGCACAGATTGCTGAACAGACAAACGGTAGACTCGTTCCCCTGTGGCTGGACGTAAATAAAGAGGCAATGTCAGCTAAGATCACAAGAGAATTCCAGCGTGAAGAGCTCGACTTTGAAATTGCAGAACACTTAATCATCGAGTTATATTCAAAATAATAACCGATTTGCTTTGCAAACTCTTTTCATATCCGCGTTATCGGATATGTATCAGTTATTTTTAATTTACGATTCCGCAGCGGTGATTGTACCGCTACGGAGGGCAAAGCCCGCCAAAGCGTAATTTAAAATTAACTGGGCGGTTTTACATTTCGTAAAATCCTGCCCGGAACGAAATCGGATTTCCGAAACTTACAATTTACAAACTTGTGGGAGGGTAAACCAAATGCTTGAAAAATTCGAAAAGCCTGTAATCGAGACCGCTAAGTTAAAGCCCGACGGAACCTATGGTATGTTCACTTTAGAACCCCTGGAAGGTGGCTACGGACACACATTAGGCAACAGCCTTCGTCGTGTTCTTCTTTCCTCACTTCCCGGTGTAGCCGTTACATCTGTAAAGATTGAAGGTATCCAGCACGAATTTTCCACAATTCCCGGCGTTAAGGAAGATGTAACAGAAATTATTCTTAACATCAAGGGTCTCATTGCAAAAATGTATGGCGAATGCCCGAAAACAGTTTATATTGATGCTGAGGGAGAGTGCGAGGTAACTGCCGGTGATATCAAGGCTGACAGCGAAATCGAAATTCTCGATCCCGGTATGCACATTGCAACCTTAGGCCCCGGTGCCAAGCTCTATATGGAGATCACGCTTGACAGAGGCAGGGGTTATGTGTCTGCTGAAAAGAATAAGCAGCAGCTTCAGCCGGCTATCGGCGTAATAGCTGTTGACAGCATTTATACACCTGTTTTAAAGGTGAATTATACAGTTGAAAACGCCCGTGTGGGACAGAAGATAGACTACGACAAGCTCGTTATCGAGGTTTGGACAGATGGTACTATCTCCGCTAAGGAAGCTGTTTCATACGCAGCCAAGCTTCTCACCGAATATCTGACATCCTTTGTTGAGCTGTCAGATGAAGCGCTTCAGCCTGACCTTATGGCAGATAAGAATGAATCCGGTAAGAGCGATATTCTCGCTATGACTATTGATGATCTCGAGCTTTCAGTTCGTTCCTACAACTGTCTGAAGAGAGCTAACATCAACACCGTTGACGATCTTATCAGCAAGTCACAGGGTGAGATGATGAAGGTAAGAAACTTAGGTAAGAAGTCATTTGAAGAAGTTAGAGCAAAGCTTCAGTCATTAGGCTTTGATCTCGCAAGTGACGATGACAACAATTAACAAGTGACTTTCAATTTGTCTGAAAGGAGAAATAAACATGGCAGGTTCAAGAAAACTGGGTAGAACCAGCGATCACAGAAAGGCTATGCTCAGAGGCATGGTAACATTACTGCTTGAAAAGGGCAAGATCATTACAACAGTATCCAGAGCTAAGGAAGTTCGCAGTGCTGCTGAAAAGATGATTACTCTTGGTAAGGGCAACACACTGCACACAAAGCGTCAGGTGTATGCTTACATCACAAAGGAAGATGTAGCTAAGAAGCTTTTTGACGAAATCGCTCCTAAGTATGCTGATAAGAATGGTGGTTACACACGCATTATCAAGATCGGCCCCAGAAGAGGCGACGCAGCAGAAATGGCTGTAATCGAATTAGTTTAATCGCTGATTAACTTATAAGAACGAATCCCCGTTGCTTTTGCAACGGGGATTTTTATGCTTTATAATATATGTTATGGGAACTTGTTCCCATAAAGCAACCGATAGGTTGCAGGTGCGAAGCACAAACATATATAACAAAGTTCACTCAACCGTCG
>JAZNMU010000058.1:0-18177 GCA_045579865.1 Acutalibacteraceae bacterium | reverse complement strand
AAGAGGTATCGATAGTTTAACACATAATCAACCTCTAGTCAAGGGCTTTTTGAATATTTTTTTCAAATTTTTACATTTTTTTCTAACCGGATTTAAAGACTTATTCAGCAATCTCCATTGTGCCGATTACAATAGGTTCTGAGGGTATTGCCTTTTCGCCCATTGAGTTGAAACGTCTGGGAATATCGCAGAAGGCATCACAAACTTCCATACCTTCGACAACCTTACCGAAAGCCGCATAGTTACCGTCAAGGAAGGTACAGTCATCGCTGTAGCAGATAAAGAACTGACTGGAAGCTGAATTCGGGTCCTGACTTCTCGCCATGGAAATAACGCCTCTGGTGTGTGAAAGAGTATTCTGTGTGAAGCCGTTAGCTGCAAACTCACCCTTGATGTTTTTACCGCTTCCGCCCATACCTGTACCTGTGGGGTCACCGCCCTGCGCCATAAAGTTATCGATTATGCGGTGGAATACCACTCCGTCATAAAAGCCTTCTTTGACCAGATTTTCAAAATTTGCCACTGTTTCGGGAGCATATTCGGGATAAAGCTCGATAATATACTCTCCTCCGTGTTCCATTGTTACTTTAACTTTAGACATAATTGAACCTCCATACTATACTATATTATATATTATTATTCGATTCCCTTAAGTGCTTCGAGTTCCTTTTTATCGACCTTTATATGGGAGTCCTTAATAATTTTTACATCGCTTTTATTCACTGTTATCGGAGCTGCGTCGGGCTTCTTTTCGAGGCAAACCTTAAGCATACCCGTGAGAAGGTTATTATCCACCACAGTACCCTTACCCTCTGCAGTTTCCACTATAGCTCCGCATTTGGGGGTGGTTTTCAGAAGATGCTCATAGGCCTCCTGCTCATATTTAAGACAGCACATAAGTCTGCCGCAGGTACCGCTGATTTTAACGGGGCTGAGTGAAAGGCTCTGCTCCTTTGCCATCTTTATTGAAACAGGCTGGAAGTCACCGAGAAAAGTATTACAGCAGAAGGGTCTGCCGCATACACCGAGACCGCCCACCTTTTTACTTTCGTCTCTTACACCTATCTGACGAAGCTCGATACGGGTTCTGAAAACAGAGGCAAGATCCTTTACAAGCTCTCTGAAATCCACTCTGCCGTCAGCGGTGAAGTAAAAGAGAATCTTGTTTCTGTCGAAGGTATATTCAACGTCAACGAGCTTCATTTCAAGCTTATGATCGGCTATTTTTTTATTACATATATCAAAAGCTTCCTTTTCCTTCAACTTGTTTTCCTCTACGGTTTTAAGGTCATTGGGATTTGCGAGTCTTAAAACCGGCTTCAGAGCGGCGGTGATTTCTTCGTCGGGAATTTCTCTGTTAGCGATGGTAACAGTACCGCATTCCACTCCCCTCGCAGTTTCAACTATAACCCTGTCGCGGCATTTATACTCCTTACCGCAGGGATCAAAGTGGTAATTTTTACCCACTTCCTTAAATCTGACTGAAACAACTACTGCCATATATTTATCTTCCTTTCGTACCGATGAACGTTCAACTGATTTTTATACCGTATAAAACCGATGAAAAACGGGTTACGGTAAGATTAAGATTTGACGATGAATCTATATCTGCTAAAAAGTCCTTAAGCCTCTGAAGCAATTCAAGAGTTTTTTTCTGGGTAAAACGGTTTTTGAGAAGAAGGATTTCTTCCCTTTCTCCGCAGATAAGCTCCTTACCACCGCTCTGGAGAATAAGAGCATCACGGGTAAAAGAAATCATCTTTTCTGTCACTTCTCTGAAAAGCTTTTTATCCTTACTGAAAGCTGCCGTCTTTTTAAGAAAATCAAATTCGCTTTCTTTCACAAATGAAGCGAGCAACTCCAAGGCAAGAAGTGCCGCCTTACTGTCTTCGCCCTTTTCGTTTTCCGATATTTCCTCACCCAAAGTATATGATGTAGCTCTGGAAATAACAGTATCGAGAAGAGAAGACTTACTACCGCAGGTCAGAATAAAGCAAACATGGGGTGAAGGCTCCTCAAAAATTTTCAGCAGAGCATTCTGAGCCTGAGGATTCATATACTGAGCCTCAGAAATAATGAAAACACTTTTAGTTCCCTCGTTCGGAAAAATAAGCGCCTGTGCTTTAATTTCACGGACAGAATCAACCTTTATCATCGTGCTGTCCTTTTCTTTAGTAAGAATGTGAATATCCGGGTGGCTGTCCTTCATAGCCTTCAGACAGGCATTACAGCTTTTACAGGGCTTATCCCCGCCTTTGCAGACAAGAGCAGTCGCTACCTCCTTGGCTGCCGAGAGACGTGTAGCCTCATCTGCACCCTCGAAAATAAGTGCATGAGATAATTTCGAACTCCTTACAGCCAGAGTTATTGAATTTATAAAGGATTCAGTTACCGATAAATTTTCAAACACTGCTTTCACCTATTAATCATAATCCATGATATTATACATTAATTTTTTTCTTTTTACAATACAATAGGATTACTTTTATAAAGAAAATAATTATTATGCCCATTTTACGGTAAAAAATATATAAAAAACCAAAAAAAATTTTTCAAATACTATTGATATTTTGATTTTATGTGTTAGAATAGAGTTACAAAAACAAAGGGAGGTAAGAAAAATGTCATACGTTATCACAGATGAATGCATTGCTTGCGGTTCATGCGCAGGTGACTGCCCCGTTGAAGCTATCTCTGAAGGCGACGGCAAGTTCGTTATCGATGCTGATACTTGTATCGAATGCGGCGCTTGTGCCGGTAGTTGCCCCGTAGAGGCTATTGTTGAAGGCTAATCGTCCTATAAACGAAGCAGAGACTGAAGGAAACTTCAGTCTCTTTTTTCTTTACCTCACCATTTTAAGTCTCAGCTTGTCACTTATCATAGCAATAAATTCGGAATTGGTGGGTTTTCCTCTGGAATTAAGTATGGTATAACCGAAATAGGAGCTCAGCACATCCACATCTCCCCTGTCCCATGCTACCTCTATGGCATGACGGATGGCTCTTTCCACTCTCGAGGGAGTGGTCATATTATTCTTTGCTATCGTGGGATACAGTTCTTTGGTGACGGCGTGAATCAGGTCGGGCTTTCCGATAACGAGTTTAATTGATTCGCGGAGATATTCATAGCCCTTTATATGAGCAGGCACGCCGATTTCACGCATTATGTCTGAGATAACCGTTTCGACGGAATATGTATCTCTCGGCGCTGAGCCGTTATCCTTCCCGGACCATTCCATAAGCTGTCGGAGTCTCTGACTCATCATTTCAAAATCAAAGGGTCTGAGAAAATAGTAATCGGCACCTGCCGAAATAAGCTCATTGTGAAAAGCAGGATTATCTATAGAGGACATGAGTGCCACTACAGGTTTACGGATGTTTGCCTTTTTAAGCTCACTCAGAACTCCGAGAGCATCGATTTTCTGCATAAAAACGTCCAGAAGCAGCATATCCGGATTATACTTGTAAAGCTGTTCTAAAACCTTCGAACCGTCCTTTTCCACAAAAATAACCTCAAAATCCGATAAAGACAGATTTTTCTCGCATTGTCTTTCAAATTCTTTGTCTTCTTTTGTAATCATAATTCTAATTTTGTTCGCCATTGGAAAAACCTCCTGTAATGTGTAAATTTTTAACATTTTTTCGAATTACAGTGAGATATTACCACATTATTTATATCCCTTCAAGGGGCATTATGTCGAATAATAGGGCAGATATAAAAATTTTTTTCGAAAAAAATACAGCCACCTAAGAAACGATGACTGTATTATTGTGTTAACATTTTTCACTAAAGCTTATTTTCCGTCTCTTTCACGGATAACAAACTTCGTAGGTGTACCCTCGAGTCCGAAAACCTCTCTTATCTGATTATCAAGATAACGCTGATAGCTGTAATGGAAAAGCTCCTTACTGTTTACGAAGCAAACAAATGTGGGTGGTCTGGTCGATGCCTGAGTCATATAGTAAATCTTAAGTCTTTTACCCTTATCCGTGGGAGGCTGAACTCTCGCAGTAGCCGCCGCAAGAACATCGTTAAGCTTACCTGTAGAAATTCTCATTGAATTCTGCTCATCAACAAACTTAATAAGCTCGAAAAGTCTGTCAAGCCTTTGTCCTGTCTTGGCAGAAATGAATATTATGGGAGCATAGGACATAAATGAAAAGTCATTCATCAGCTTTTTACGGTAACTGTCCATAGTCTTTCCGTCCTTCTCGAGAGCATCCCATTTATTGACGGCAATTATACAAGCCTTACCCATTTCGTGAGCGATACCCGCTACCTTTGAATCCTGCTCCGTAAAGCCTTCAAGAGCATCAATCATAATTACACAGACAGAGGCTCTTTCGACTGCCATCTTTGCACGGATGACAGAGTATTTTTCTATCTGGTCATCTACCTTGCTTTTTCTGCGAAGGCCTGCCGTATCTATGAACATAAACTCACCGAATTCATTGGTAATGAAAGTATCGGTAGCATCACGGGTAGTACCTGCAATATTGGAAACTATGGCTCTTTCTTCGCCTGAGATAGCATTTATGAGAGAGGATTTACCTACATTGGGCTTACCGATAACGGCTACCTTGATAGTGTTATCCTCTTCCTCCTCGGTGCCTTCCTCGGGAAGATGCTCTAAAACAGCATCGAGAAGGTCGCCTGTTCCGTGGCCGTGTACGGATGATACTGCAATAGGATCACCTAAGCCAAGATTATAGAATTCATAAAACTCCATCGGTGTTTCACCGACAGTATCACACTTATTTACGCAGAGAACGATAGGCTTATTACTCTTTATAAGCATAGAAGCCACATCCTCGTCAGTGGCAACCACACCGCTGCGTAAATCGGTGACAAAAATAATTACATCTGCGCTGTCGATGGCAAGCTGTGCCTGACGGCGCATCTGCTTTAAAATAATGTCATCACTGTGAGGCTCGATACCGCCCGTATCAATGAGAAGAAAATGGCGGTTCAGCCATTCGCAGTCACCGTAGATTCTGTCTCTGGTAACACCGGGGGTGTCATCAACGATGGAAAGACGCTGTCCGATAAGTTTATTGAAAAGAGTAGATTTACCTACATTGGGTCTGCCTACAATTGCTACAATCGGTCTTGCCATAGTGTGTTCCTCCTTTTATTCTGAAAGTATAATATCTGCAAGCTCATATCCGTCACAGGAAACAGGTGTTATATTTACGCCGAGTTCCCTTTCTGCATCCTCAAGAGAAACATCGTCAAGGAAAATGTCACCCTCACTGCGAAGCATAACGGAAGGAATCAGAAGCCTGCCGTGTAAATTTTTATCTTTAAGCTGATTTATCAGGTCACCGCCCGTGATAAGTCCTGCCACGGTAATACTGTGACCGAAAAAGTCATTGACTATATGGTAAACATCAACGGTTATCTGCGGATATTTCTGTGTAACCGCATCACAAAGCTCCTTCATAAGCGGATAAGCCGCCATACCTGTAGCGAGGCTCAGATGCTTTTCTTTTCCGCTGTAATTACTGCTTTCAAGAGCGGAAAGGAATTCCTCCTTAGTGCTTGTCCACATACCGACACCGTTTTCAATCTGACTGTAATTTTCATAGTAATCACCGTCAGGTATTTCTCTGCCCGCTTTGAGGTAAAATTCATCAGCTGCATAAGCGAGTCTTGTCCCGTGCTTTTCTTTGAAGGCATCACCGAAGGCGGTAATGATGTCGATTACCTCCCCTGCAGTTTCTGCCGTATACTCGGGCATATCGAAAAGCCCCTCGCGGTACTTCGTCACGCCTACGGGTACGGCGGCTATGCTTTTCACTCCGGGATAAAGTTTGCCGAGCTCTTCGAGACTGTATTTAAGCTCTTCGCCGTCGTTTATGCCCGGGCAAAGAACCAACTGTGTGTTAATCTCGATACCATTTTCAGCGAGTCTGCCGATAATGTCAAGACATTCCCCCGCCCTTTTATTTTTCATCATCTTCACACGGAGCTCTTTGTTCATAGTGTGGACGGAAATATTCACGGGGCTTATATGCATTTCGATAATTCGTTCCACATCTCTTTCAGTGAGATTGGTCAGAGTTATATAATTACCGAAAAGGAATGAAAGACGGGAATCGTCATCCTTGAAATACAGTGTTTTACGCATACCTTCAGGAAGCTGATCGATGAAACAGAAGATACACTTATTTTTGCAGTGATGCTGTTCATCCATAAGGAAGGACTCAAACTCTAAGCCTAAATCCTCCTCTTCTCCTTTTCGTATGCGGGTGTATTTGATTTTCTCACCGCTTCTGAATTCCACAAGAATATCCTTTTCCTTGGCATAAAACTGATAGTCAAGAAAATCATTAACAGGATTTCTGTTAAGCGAAAGAAGAACATCGCCGTCTTTTATTCCTCTGCCGTAAGCGGGAGATTTTTTTATTATACTCTTTATTATGACTGACATTACTATTCTTCCTCCTTCCTTAAAATCCGTACCTTAATTAAAGCAAAAAGGCAGAGAAAGCAGTACCGCTTCTCCACCTCTCAAAGTTCAAAGGCTTAGTCTTCGTCCTTTGCAATTACCTGCTTACCTTTGTAGTAACCACACTCAGCGCAAACCTTGTGGGGAACTGTATAAGCGCCGCACTGCTTGCATCTTACAAGTGTAGGAGCGTCGAGCTTCCACACGTTTGAACGTCTCTTGTCTCTTCTTGCCTTTGATACTCTTCTCTTTGGTACTGCCATTGCCCAGCACCTCCTTATAAATAATAATAAATGAATAACCTTTTAATCCTCCAGTAACCCGAGCAGAGCCTCCAGACGGGGGTCTATGTCCTTTTTACAGTTACAGGAATCAGTATTAAGATTTGCACCGCATTTGGTACAAACTCCCTTACAGTCTTCTCTGCAAAGAAACTTTGAAGGAAGAGCAAGGAATATGTCCTCTAAAGTGAGCTGAAGCAAATCAAGTTTCATATCCTCGATAAGAATGTAATCGTCGTTATCATCCTCATTAAGAGAAGAAACAAGACCGTGAACCATTGGAATGTCAAAATTCAGCTTTACAGGCTCTGCACATCTGTCACAGAAAACATCTAAAGTGAAAGTGATCTTCGCCTCGATAGTTACGACTCCGACTATGTTTCTGATTTCACCTCTGACTGAAACAGGTGTCGTGAATGGAAACACACCGTCCAATTCTTCTTTGGAAAAATCAAATTCGCAATCAACGGGAAGTCTGGTAACTCCGCCGTTAAATAAGCTTTCAAGTGCAATATACATAACTCACCTCATATTAACAGATAACATTATATAGATATAGGGTTGATTTGTCAATAAAAAACTGAAAATTGATTAAAATTTTCTTAAAAATACATTTATTTCTTCGTTGTGAAGGTAAATATGTCGGAAAAATCACTGAAATAATTTTTACCGTTCAGATTTTTAACGGCCTTAATTTTAAATTTACAGGTTGTTCCCGCCTTGAGTCCTTTCACCTTATATTTATTTTTACCGGTAACGGTAGTGATGCGCACATACTTTTTCTTCTCTTTATTATACATAAAGATCTGATACTTTTCTGCACCGTTCACCTTATCCCAGGTAAGTGTGAGGTAAGTCTTTTTACGGGCTGAAAGTTTCACCTTGCTTACCTTATCGGGTTTGGTGGTAAAGGAATATACGGCAGAAGTATTGGTGCTGAAGGACTTACCGCCTGAATTTTTTACGGATTTAATCTTATATTTATAGGTCTGACCTGCCTTAAGACCTGAAACTGTATAAGAAGTTTTATTGCTGACCGTGGCTATCTTCACATACTTGTTTTTCTTGGTGCTGTACTGATATACATAGTAACAGCTCGTAGCTTTCGTCTCATTCCATGTAAGTTTGAGAGAGGTAGTTTTAACCGATGAAACCTTAACCTCAGTTACCTTGCCCGGTTTGGTGCGGAAGGTAAGGTCCGTAGTTTCACCTGTAAAGACACCGAATGTGGTCCTTATTCTCGGTCTTATGCGGATTTTGTATTCCTTACCGGGATTTCTGCCTTTAAGCTCATAGCTGTTTGTTGTGACAGTTTTATGCTTGACATACTTTTTCTTATTTTCTTTATAAACATAAAGGTCATAGCCCGTAGCATTGGGCACGGCATTCCATTTCAGCTTCGCACCGACATCCGTAGCCGTAGCTTTGAAATTCTGCACCTTTGACGGAAGAGTAGTAGCAGAGAACTCCTTAGAGGAGGCTCCCTCATAAAGTATTCCGTTTACAGTTTTGACAGGAACGAGTTTAAATTTAGAGAAGGACGAGTTTGCCAGCTTTGTAGGCTTATATTTTGTCTTGATAAAGGTTTTAAGCAGTGAATAGGTACCGTTTGTCTCTTTGTAAAGATCATACTTGGCACCGGGAATAACATCCCAGGTTATTGTATAACTGCTATTTGTGACATTTGAAAGAGTAATCCCTGAGATGCTACCGGGAATATTTTTCATATCAACAACTGCTGAATAATTACCGTAAACATTTTCTCCCTGCACATTACCGAAGGCACGTACGGAAAGCATACCGTTAAGAGCTTGCTCGCCCGTGGCAGTATAGGAAGAAGCCTCAGGAGCAAGAGTAGATATATTCGTATATGAACGATCAGAAGGATTATAGCTGTAAATTTCATAACCGCCGATATAGCTCGTAGCGGAAAGACTGATTACGGGACCGTACTTTTTCGATGTGGGGGTATCCTCGATTACGGCTCTGATATAAATTTTATTGTCTGTCTTTTCAGGTGCCTCCCAATAAACCGAAGCACTGCCGTCTGCATTTCTCTGCACATTAGAAACATAGGTATTATCGGGTACACTGTTATTGACATTCACCGTGTAAGGCGAATATGCAGTGACTGCTCTGTGGGAAACGGCTCCTCTGCCGTCAACGGCGATAACTTCATAATTTGCCGCGCCTGAAGAGGGCACAAAATCAAGAACAACCGAGTCTGCCTTTATACTTGTCAGAGCGACAGCCGAAGGAGTCACAAGGTCACCGTTGGTAACAACATATTTAACCTTATCAAAGCTGCCTGTGGAATCGTAGGCACCGATTATAACCGTACCGCTTCTGAGGAATCTTATCTTATTATCAGGAGTTATTTCCGCAACCTTGGCATCATAAGACACCAGGTGCATATCAACCTCAGGTCTTGTAGTAATAAATGAAGGAGCATACTCCCCTATAGCCACCTGAACCTGTGTTGTAATGTCAACGAAGGTGGCAGGAACATAACCCTCATAGGTAACACCGTTCAGTGTGAAATTAATCTTGTACCAATAGGGATACTGCAGAACAGAAAGATAATAATTCGTGTCTGTGGATACCTTGTCTACTATTTTAACAGTCGCACCCTTGTAAAGTCTGATTGTATTACCTGCGGCATCAATACGCTGTGAATAGTAGGTTGAAGGCCCTGTTCTGACGAAGCATGAATCAGCTGTGATTTTACCGTTCTGCTCAAAGCCGTCAGAAAGCTCACCCTTACCGTCGAGAGATGACTCCAAGGGCATATTCTCATAAACAGGAATGGAAAAAACATACTTATTATCAATAAGCCCCGACTTTACATAAGAAACATAAGTCGAATAGCCCTGACTGAGTGCACCTGTCAGATTGGTCATATACTGATGGTCATAAACATTGTATTTTCCGTTAGGGTTTACATTGAAGCGCTGAAGATATCCCGTGAACTGTCCGCAGGCTATATAGGAGGCTGCGAGAAACTCAGCACCGCCGTTAATTGATTTGACAGGAGTAGTCCATGGTCTGCCGTAGGTAGTACCCTCACTCGCCCATTTGAGACCCTTGGCGATGGCGTTAGCACCGTCATAGGCTCCGATGTTATAAAAGTTATAAATACCGGGATATGTGGAATGGGTACCTGTTACACTTTTACTGCCCTTACTTCCGACCTCATTGAGAATTTTTGAAGCAAGATAACAGGGATTGACATTGTACTTTTTACCGGCATTAAGAATAGCCTTTGAATACTTCGTCGAGGTTTCTATAAGTTCACCGTCTTTATTGTAATAGGTGATTTTTTTGTTTGCCATAAAGGAGCCTCTGAGAACATTTTCCACAGCCTCGGCAGTGAAAGACTCACTGAAGGAAAGAGTCTCAAACATAAAGATACCGTCCTCGTTGAGGAAGTTTCTCGGGTCCATAAAATATGCGACAGCCAGACGGTTAGCCTCGACAAAGCCTCCGTCCTTTTCGATATATCTGTTTGTAATGTAATTGTAATCACCTATGTCCTTGCTTTTGAAAAATTCAGAAGCGGACGATGAGGAAACGAGGGATTTCGCTCCGCCCTCACTGTCAACAGCCATATTGAAATCAAGTCCTGTGAAAAAGGGCTCAAATTCCCAATTAGGATGTGCCTGGTGGAGCTGTCTTAAATAAGGCTTGTAACTTTCAGGAAAAGCGGCGATTTTTCTTTCAAAATCATCCTCGGCAGCAAAAGAAGCCGTTGCCGTTAAAAGACAAACCAGGACTGCGATAACAAAAGCACACAGTATTCCTTTTTTGTTTTTAATGATTTTTTTCATATTGTCACTTCCTGTATTTTAAATAGGATTATTTAAGAAAAGAGAGTGAGCCTAAAATATCCGAAACGGTCGAATCAGCTGCGCTTGCCTTCTCTTTTTCTTCCTTTACTTCTTCGCAGGAGCTGAAAGCACTCACGGCTGAGAGAATAGAAGAAACCTTGTCGTTCTTTTCTTCCTCAGCAGGCTCCTGTACGGACTCCTCCTCAGCAGATTCTTCATCTTCGTCCGTTTTATCGGCTTCTTCCACGCCTAATTTGGCATAGATTTCAGCCTCTAATTCAGCTATAAACTTTTCGCCGTCGAATTCTTCCTCGGCTTCAGCTTCACAGCCCTCAATTACTACTGAACAGCAGTTTTCAGAAATGCGCTGCATAAAGTCGCGAAGACTTTCGCAAAGCTCATCAGCCACAGTTTTAAGGTGATTGGTAGCTTCGTTGATTTCCTCTACGGTTTCGTTTTTGCCTTCGCCGCTGACAGAAAGCTCACCTATACGCTTAACGAGCTTATCCTTTTCAGTTTCAAAGGATGATACCTGTGATTCAAGCTCTCCTATTTTTTCTTTTAAATCTTTTACCTGTTTTTCCAAACGGTTCTTCTCTTCGTAGGCTTCATTTTTTACCTTCTCGATATAAGCGATAACATCCTGCTTATTAAAGCCTCCGAAGGTAGATTTTCTGAGTCTCATAAAGTTATTTTCCATAATCTTTCACTGCCTTTAAACAAAATTTTACATAGTAATTCTAACATAAAATAAGGTATAATTGCAACTGTATTGAAAAATTAATTTATTTTGATATAATAACAATAAACCATCGGTGTGAAAGGAGCGTGAACTTACGGTGAATTTACTGTCAAAACAGGCGCAGACCGCTATGATAATTCTGCGTTCAAAGGGCTATGAGGCTTACGCCGTGGGCGGATGCACCAGAGATGTGCTAATGGGAAGAGAAAGTCAGGATACGGATATTACCACCTCAGCCCTACCCGAAGAAATCAAGGAGGTCTTTTCTGATTTCCGCACTGTGGATACAGGAATAAAGCACGGCACCGTTACCGTTCTGATTGAAGGCGTTCCTTTGGAAATTACCACCTACCGTATCGAAAAGGGCTACTCTGACGGCAGACATCCCGACGAAGTGAGCTTCACACGCAGCTTAGAAGAAGACCTCAGAAGAAGAGATTTCACAGTCAACAGTATCGCTTACTGTCCCGAAGAAGGCTTCGTTGACCCCTTTGGCGGAAGAGAAGACATAGAAAGAAAAATCATCCGCTGTGTAGGAAACCCTAAGGAACGGTTCACTGAGGACTCTCTTCGGATTCTGAGAGGCTTACGCTTCGCCTCCGTTCTCGGCTTCAGTATAGAAAAAGAGACGGCAGATGCTATGAGAGAATGTAAAGGGCTTCTGAATATAGTTTCTAAGGAAAGAGTTTTTTCTGAGCTTTCGAAAATGCTCTGCGGTGATAACATCAGATATGTGCTGGTAAATTACAGCGATATTTTAGAGGTTGTTCTGCCTGAAATTAAGGGTATGAAGGGCTTCGACCAGCATAATTTTCATCATATATATGATATCCTTGAGCATACGGCGGCAGTTACCGAAAGCATTCCTCCCCTGCCACATTTAAGGTTTGCGGCACTTTTTCACGACTGCGGAAAGATAGACTGCTTCTCTCTGGATGAAAGCGGAACGGGACATTTCTATTCCCATCCGTCAATAAGCGCAAAGAAAGCAGACGAGGCTCTGCTGAGACTTAAAAGTGACACGAAAACCAGAGAAAAGGTCGTAAAACTCGTAAAAGTACACGATACCCCCATCGAAGAAAGCGAAAGAATAATCAAAAAGCGTCTGCGCAGTATGGGACAGGAGCTTTTCTTCGACCTTATAAAGCTGCAGAGAGCAGATACCAAAGGACTCTCCCCTGAATTTCACGGCAGAGAAGAGCACTTCGATGCCTTAGAAAAAATGGCGGAAGAAATCATAGAAGGTGAAGCCTGTTTTTCTCTGAAGGATTTAAAAATAAACGGAAATGACCTTATAAAAGAAGGCTTTAAGGGCAAGGAAATAGGCTATGCTCTTTCCCTCTCACTTGAAGCGGTTATCGACGGAAAAGTGAAAAATGATAAAGAGGAGCTTATTGCCTTCTGTCTCAGAAACAGACGGTAAAAAAATCAGCAGTACCAAAACGGTACTGCTGATTTTTTATTCGATAATGAATACCTTTACACCATGACTTTCGGTGACAGTATTGATGATACGGGTATCCTCAGTGCTTTTCTCATCCCATACGTCAGTAACCCTGTATCCGTCCTTCTGAGGAAGATTAAGGAGGCCCAGATTTGCTATCTTTTTAAGATCGATTCTCGCACAGGAGGACTTCGGTCCCTTGTTAAACACACAGACAGCTGCCTTTGAATCCTTGAGGGGCTTTACAAGAATATCCGTGGTGCCTTTTTTGATTCGCTGACACTGAACACCGAGAGGGTCCTGATTAATAGAAATCATGGTTTTATTAGTGAGAATCTGGTATACCTTGCTTTCAGTATCAACCTTGCCGTCAACAATAAATTTACGCACATCGTTACCTAAAATAAGAGGAGCGTTCATCATACACCAAAGGCTGAAATGAGCCTTGTTTTCTTCGTAAGTCAGGTCACCGTTACCTACCTCGAGCATATCCGGATCGTTCCATGCACCGGGTACCGAATATTTATTGAGACGTACGGTAAACTCATAAATGCCCATAACAGAAATCCACTTAGCCTGAATGTCACCTGTGGTTCTCCAAAGGTTACCTGCCTCTGCACCCCATTTCCAGGGTCTGTTAAAGCCCCATTCACAGATAGAATATACGATAGGCTTTTCTTCGGTGCCTGTCTTTTCCGCCTGAAGCTTTGAGGCACGCTTGAGCTCACGTCCCATCAGCTTATACTGAATAGCCGCACTGTCCATTTTAGAGCCTACGGGATTAATAAATTCGACAGTATTAACGCCCTCGTCAAGATAAACGGTAGTCTGGAGCTTGCCTTCAGGAGTCCAGTTTTTACGGCTTACGCAGTAGATGTGATATTCTTCCGTACCGTTTACCACAGCCATTATGAATTTCTCTTTTCTCGCATCCTTTCTGATATCGATGTTAAGAATGTACTCCCCCGCCTTTTCAGCCTCAACCTCTACGGTGAAGCTGCCGTTTTTAGCATCGAGGCCGTCAACATAGCTTTTAGCATCAATAGCATCGTCGGGAACTATTCGCGCCATACCCTTGAGTTTCATTTCTGCAGATGTGAAATATGCGAAGGGCTCACCTGCTCCCTCTTCGGCGAAGGAAACAGCGATAATACGCGGAGCAAGAGAAGGAATGGGAACATTGTGGCAGAAGTCGTATTTGAAGTATTCTACGCCCCATTCGGCTATGGTTTCCGCATCAATTCTTTCATTTCTCAGAGATGCGGGATAATCCTCACAGGTATGAGTACCGTTTGAGGAATAGATACCGAGCTTTACACCTCTTTCATTTACATAATCGGCAAGAGCCTTAATACCGCTCGGGAAGGTAATCTTGTCGCACTGGAGTCTGCCGTCACTGTCACGCTCTGAGGCCTGCCAGCAGTCATCGATATTGACATAACAGTACCCTGCATCCACGAGCCCGCTGTCCTTCATAGCATCGGCAATTTCTTTGATGAGCTTTTCACTTATCTTGTGTCTGAAAAGATTCCAGCTCGACCAGCCCATAGGCGGAGTAAGAGCCACGCCGTTATTGTAGTTATTATCGGCTGTCTGAGTCAGGCGGAAGGAATTGATAATTTTTTTCGCACTGCAGATGGGACAGAAGGTTTTATCTGCGACTTTTTTAGCGGCTATGCCTGCGGCGGCACCCGTTACGGCGGCAGAAGCACCGAGAACTGTTTTTTTAATGTCCATATTCATTCTCCTTTATGATTTTATTATATTAGCGTTAATGCTCTCATTACAAAAATTATCAGGAACATAGTAAACATTGAAAGAATACTCGTCCACACCACGAGCTGTCCCGCCAGCTGTTCATCCCCTCCTATTTCACCGACCATTACAGCACTGGAAACGGCTACAGGCGAAGCGAAAAGAGAGATAAATGCGGGATATTCCACGGCGGTAAGATTAAGAACACCTGTGTACTCCGACAGAAGAACCGCCACAGTGAGCACGGTTACGGGAGTTATAACAGTTTTGAAAAGAGTGCCCCATATAATCTGCTTAAACAGGAAAGACACCTTCGAAATGTCAAATCTTGCCCCTAAAACGATAAGTGCTAAGGGTGATGCGATTTTACCCATATTATTTATCGCAGTGTAGAGAAAGGGAAGGTTTTCTTTAATTGTAAAGTCAAAAGGTAAAATATTCCTTAAAAATACTACCAGAACACCCGAAAGAACACCGATTATGAGCGGATTTTTCGCAGTTTTGATAAGAGTCTTTTTAACGGAAGACTCCTTTTCGTCATCGGCATAGTGGGAAAGGATAATTACTGCCAACACATTAAAAAGAGGTATGGCAACTGCCGAAAGCACCGAAGCGAAAGCCACGGCCGATGCACCGCCCAGACTTTCCGCCAACGGTATGCCGATAATGGCATAATTTGAGCGGAATGCGCACTGTGTAAGAACACCCTTCTGTTTCCTGTGACGGACAAAAAATCCCGATGTAAGATATGCAATAAGACAGATTATAAGAACCGCAATAACACAGAAAATGAGTGCATCCCATCTTATGAAGGAAAGGCTTTCTATAGCATAAACATTATTGAAAAGCAGAACAGGGAGAAACACCTTAAAAACCATAGTGTTTGCCTTTTTAAAAAAGGCATCATCGGCAAAGTGAATCTCTCTCAGAAAATACCCCACCAGAATAAGGATAAGAATAGGCATTACCGCATTAAAGGAAAAGAGGAATATTTCTTTCAACTGTCAGCACTACCTTTCTGTAAGACCGTGATTAATAAGCAAATTTATTTTCCCTGTGAGAATCTCGGCAGCACAGAGATTTGATTCTTCACCCGGATGACCGTCAATAACTATATCGTTTTCTCCCATTTTAAAATCCACCGAAAAAGCCTCTGCACGGCTGTCGTTATACGCATATCTGTACTGTGAAACCGCATTTTCTATGGACGGATAAAGGGAATTATTCATATCACCGAGAATGCAGAGAATATAAGCATCGGGGTTTTTCTCTCTGACGGTGACGAGCATATTAACATAAGCATCGATGAATTGCTGTCTTCCGTAAGAGCTGCTTCCGCAGTAGGAGGCATCATTTGTACCGAGATTTATTACGACTATGTCGTTTTTTACCCCCGAAAAATCCCACAAGGGATCATCCTGACCCGTAATATGGCAGGCTTTATCATATTCATTCATAACGAGCTTATCGTTGATTCTGCCGTTTTCGGTATATCCGGAAAGGACACCGTAGCCCGAATAGCACACAGCACTGTAATCCGCACCGAGTTTTTCAGCCGTAAGATAGGCATAGGTTTTCATAAAATTTTCCGTTCCCGTGGAAAAGCTGCCGTAAGCACCTGCATCAATACCGTAGCCGCAGGTAATGGAATCACCGATAAATTCGATTTTCAGGTCTTTTTCTTCTGTGGGCTCTACGGACTTCACGCCGTAGGAAGCAACCTTCGAAACCTTCAATGAGGAATGCATAGCCTCTGAAAGTTTTATGAGAGTTATTTTGGTTCCGCTGTATTTCGAATTGATGCGGTAGGTTTTCTCTTCGCTGATGCCTTCCATAGCCACCAGATTACCGTCAGAATAAAGAGCAATTCTCGGATAATGGGATGCTGTGACATAAGCATTTTCAGGGGCAAGAGTAATTTCGGCGTAATCGCCTTTGCAGATAAATTCGATACCGCTCCCCGAAAAGGAAAGAACTATTTCGTCATCGATAACAGCACTTCTGCCTAAAAACTTAAGATGCTTTTCATTAAGCTCGTATTCTTTATAAGCGCTTTTTTCGTAATACTTAAAAATATCCACACTGTCACCTTCTCTGTTCACAACAAGATAAATGAGTATTCCCGAAAGAATTACAAATAAAACAGTAAGACAGGCGCAGAGCATTTTCAGCTTTTTCAAACATATCACCTGAATAATTTAATAAGGACATTATATATAATATCACAGATAAAGTCAAATGTAAAATTAATCCTCAGGCTCCGAACTGAAACCTGAGGAAAATTTATTTAATTATCTGCTGAAAACTACAGTGGTAATACTCTTTGCTCCGACTTCTACACTCTCAAGTCCTATACCCTTTTCACTTGTATGCTCAAGATTTCTCTCAGCATCGGTGGTATACACATCCATATTCTTCCATACCTTGTCGAATTTCACCTTTCTGCCTTCATCAGCTTCATTTACTATAACAGCCACATAATCGCCATCAGGTGTTACAAAGGTAGAAATGTAAAAGTCATTCTTTTCAGCTACATAAACAGGATATTCCTTGTCGTCAATCCACTGCTTCCACCATTCTTTTTTCATTTTGATGTCGGCAACACTGATTGAATTATCGATGAGATGAGAGCCTACAGGAATGAATTTGGTATAATGGGCCATAGCATAATAACGCTTGCCAATATCAAACTTATTATAATCTCCGTCAACATAAAGCATAGAGTCAGCATCAAGTCCGCCCTGATTCACGGCTACCCAGCTTGACCAGGAATTCGTACCTGTAAGAGTGATATCCTCACACATAGTTCTTGCCATAATGAGACCTGCTTCGATGTCGTCAGCCTTATGCTTATTGGGAAGCTCGCACCATTCGCTCATTTCTATTTCTGCACAGGGATACTTAGCCTTGATATAATTACCGAAAGCATATTTAAGAGCAAAGTTATCATCTCTCCAGTAGCTATGATAAGAATAAGTACCCATTACGGATGCTATTTCTTCATCAGCATAAAGAAGCTCCATACAATCCATCGCATGGTCTCCTATTTCACCGCTTTCAGCCATAGAAAGCTGAACATCGAGACCTCTTTCTTTAATCTTGCGTGCAAATACACGGGCAACCTCTATTACTTCGTGGATTTCGTAATGGCAGCCTTCCTGGCCTACCCAGTCTCCGCCCCAATCCCACTGAGGCTCATTAATGGGACTGATGTACTTAACGGGAACACCCTTTGAAATAAAGTATTCGGCTATATCAAGCATATAATCGGCGAAATCCTCATAACAGTCCTTTTTAAGGTTGCTCTGTGCAGGCTGAAGACCGCCGGAAGCCTGACCTGAAACAGTCATAAGATAGTGAGGAGAGTTTGCGAAAAGAACAACAGTATCAATACAGCCGTAGTCAAGGCTTGTAAAGAGCATCTGCTGTGCATTAGCATCCTTTGTGAAATCATATTCGAGCTTACCGGTTTCCTCGTAAACAGAAGGAATGAGGAAACTGTCAGTGCTTCTGGAGGATTCTCTCAAAAGTCTGGTGTTCGGATTTTCTCTTTCACCGCCACCTACATTATAGCGGTAAACATTAAGTCCGAGACCTTCTTTTGAGTAAAGAAGTCTGGCATACTCATCGGCAGACTCAGCATCATCAACCATCTGTGCCCACCAGGCAGCAGAGG
>JAZNMU010000057.1:0-1556 GCA_045579865.1 Acutalibacteraceae bacterium | reverse complement strand
GATTCCTCTTCGATGTTTGCCATAACTCCGCAAGCCGCCGCTGAGTTAAGGTTCATCTCATCTGTAAGGTATGAGAAGATTTCTGTTTTTAATTTGTTTACGTTGCTGGAACTTGCATTTGCTGAGAGTGGTACGATTGCGGCTAAAATAACAAGAGTAAATGCTGTGAGCAATACCTTTGTTAAGGCCTTTTTCATTTTATCACCTCTGATATTTTTTTGCGGAAGGCTTCTTCTCTCATTGAAGAAACTCACCGCGGCAGGTTGACCGCCCGAAAATGTTTAATATAAGGATTCACATTTTGAATTTGCATAGACCGTAACGAAACACAAAATACACTTTCTTTAAAAATATAGTTTGTTTCTTTTAATGGGTTTTTGCGGTGTTTCGCCCGTGTCTCTGACCGTGCAGATGCGAATCTCAGCCGTCTTTTGCCTGCCTGAATGAACTTGAAAAATTCATTTTTTTTACTTTTCCATATAGGCAACAGGGGCTATTATATAGATTTTGGGTCCTTTTGTCAAATTTTAAACATCAAAAGGCGATTTATTTTCTGTTTCGGAAATAGTGAAAATGACGAAAAACAGGGTTTTATTGTGCAAGATATACAAAAAACTCTGTCTCATTTTGTCTTATGTATATATTGAGCCAAAAATGGCATTTTTCCCTAAAAAGGCGTTTTTTGTTCACACTACACAAATGAAAAAACTCCGAAACCCCATATTTTAGGGATTTCGGAGACAAAATAAACATTTATTTGCTTTTTTCGATTAATACGCTTTACCCCAGTAAACTAAATGCTGTGCTTTTTTACCGCAGCAAACGCATTTATCGCTGATTTCTTCCTGTACGAGAGGCATACAGCGTGAGCCTACACCTGTGATTTCCTTTACCTTGTCCTCACATTCCTCGTCGCAGCACCACATAGCCTTGATGAAGCCGTCGCCCTTTTCTTCGAGAGCGGCAGTGATTTCATCGAGAGTAGTACATGCGTAGGTTCTCTTTTCTCTGTTTGCCAGAGCCTTTTCGTAAATGCCGTTGTTTACTTCTTCGAGCTTTGCTTTTACTGTATCTGCGAGGCCTTCGAGGGAAACGAATTCCTTTTCTCTGTTGTGACGGGTAACGGTTACGCACTGACCGTTTTCGATGTCGCGGGGACCGAGCTCGATTCTTACAGGAACACCCTTCATTTCGTATTCGGAGTATTTCCAGCCTGCGGAGTTGTTTGAGTCGTCGAGCTTTACTCTGATGCCTGCATCTGCGAGAGCCTGTCTTACTTCCTCAGCCTTTTCGAGTACGCCGGGCTTGTGCTGTGCTACGGGGATAATAACTGCCTGAATGGGAGCCACAGCAGGGGGGAGAACGAGACCGTTATCGTCACCGTGTGTCATAATGATGGCACCGATGAGACGGGTGGTAACGCCCCAGGATGTCTGATGGGGATATTCTAATTTGTTTTCCTTGCTCTGATACTGAATACCGAAGGCCTTGGCGAAGCCGTCACCGAAGTAGTGGGAGGTACCTGCCTGAAGTGCCTTACCGTCGTGCATAAGAGC
>JAZNMU010000056.1:0-28797 GCA_045579865.1 Acutalibacteraceae bacterium | reverse complement strand
CGAGAACAGAGGCGTCCAGTTCATAGTATATGAATTTTCCGTCTCTTTCATCCCGTATGAGGTCGGCATCCTTAAGCACGGAAAGGTGTCTGGAAACAGCCGCACCCGATACGGGGAATTTTTCGACTATGTCACCGGCAGACATTTTTCCTTTTTTGAGAAGATTCAGAATTTCGCGCCGTGTAGGGTCTGACAGAGCCTTGAGTGTACTTTGTAATCCCACAGTATATGACTCCTTTCATTTAACATTTAACTTAATTGTTAAATATATTATAGCTTGAAGTTTTGATTTTGTCAATAGGGGAAAGCGTTTTTTTTAATTTTACGTGGCGGTGCAGGAGAGGCGGGGAGCCAAGCCCTGTATACAGGGGACAGAGGCGCCCTGTCGGGGCCTCTGTTGACCGCGCCGGTCTCTTGGCTCCTCGCCTTTCCGTCACCGCTCTGAAAAAACGAAGACTGTTCCTTTCCTATAAAAAATTTAACCTGCCGTGGGTGAACACGGCAGGCAATACTGCTTTTTTATTCACTTATTGATTCTTCCGGTAAAATCTCTGCTTTGACCTTACCGATTCGTCTTTCCTCTACATTGAGGATGGTGAACTTTATGTTTTCGAAGGTGATTTCATCCATGTCTCCGTCCTTAGGGAGATAGCCCAGACGGCTGATGATGAAACCGCCGAGAGTATCGTATTCGCCTTCGGGGATAACCTCACCCACGAGCTCGTTTACCTCCTCGATGAAGGCTGTGCCGTCGATGGTGAAAAGGTTTTCGCTTTCTTCCACGATTTCTTCCTCTTCATCGTCGTATTCGTCACGGATGTTACCCATAATAGCTTCGACTAAGTCTTCCACCGTAACGATACCTGCCGTACCGCCGTATTCATCCACGACCACTGCCATCTGTACTCTCTTTTCCGTCATTTCCTCGAAAAGGTCGCCGCAGTTTTTACTGGAGGGTACGTAGTATGCCTCACGCATAATGTCTGAGGGGCCTTCATTTTCGGGAAGGGAAGCGGAGATGAATTTGAGCAGGTCCTTTATATAAACAATACCGATAATGTTATCCTGATCCTCGTGATATACGGGGATTCGTGAATAGCCGTGCTCCATGGAAAGCTTTACCACTTCCTCCAGAGAGTCCGTATCCTCGACAGCTATCATATCTGTTCTATGGGTCATAATGTCCGTAACATCAATATCGTCAAATTCGAAGATATTGTTTATCATTTCCTTCTGGATATCTTCGATAACACCCTTTTCGCCGCCTACATCGACCATCATACGGATTTCTTCTTCGGTGACTACTTCTTCGTCTGCGTTGGGGTCGAAGCCGAAAAGGCGTACCACTGCATTGGTGGAGAAGGAGAGGATTTTAACGAAGGGCTTGGTGAACTTTTTTACTACGAGAAGAACGGGCGCTACTGCATAGGCGATTTTTTCGGGCTTCTGCATAGCCATTCTTTTGGGCGCCAGTTCGCCGAGAACGAGAGAGAAATATGACATTATAACAGTAATCAAAACAACGGAAACACCGTTTACCACACCTGCGGGAAGGGAGGGTGCTGCAGCCATAACCTTGTCCGTGAGCATATCTGCGAAGGTGGTGGAGGCGCTCGCTGAGGTGAGGAAGCCTGCCAGAGTAACACCTATCTGAATGGTGGAAAGGAAATTACTGGGGTTTTCCGTGAGCTTTTTGATTTGCTTAGCTTTTTTGTTGCCTTCCTCTGCGAGCTTGTCTATCATATTATCGTTAAGAGAAATGATGGCGATTTCGCTCATAGCAAAGAAAGCATTAACAAGAACGAGAACAAATAATAAAAGAAGATTAAAAATTATACTGCCGGGGTCATCCATAATGGATATTGCTCCTTTCATAAAGAAAAAATAATTATTTACAGGGACGAGCCCTGTTTCAGCATACTATTATATTATAATAATGTGAAAAAGTCAATCTTTTTAATGAAGGGGATATTTGCGACATTGAAGGATATTTTGTTCTGATTGCAAGAGAAAAGAGAGACTTATTATAAAATTCAGTTAGTTGCAAAAAAATACCAAAACTTGTTTACATACTTTTAATTGATATAAAGGAAAAACTGTGATAATCTTTTATGGTATTAATTATATTGTGGGTGAATATTATGAAAGAAAAACTCGGGAAAAAAGTAAGGGCAGGTGCTCCTGCAGAAGAAAAAATGGACCTGTGTAAGCCGATGATTTACCAGGACCCCATTCTTATGAAAACTCTGGCCTGGCCTGTAGCCAATGCACGCAAGCTTATCTCGCATTCTCATATAGAAAAGATAAATATGGAAGGACTCAAGGGCCCCTTCATTCTCGTCTGCAACCATAATGCCTTTTACGATTTTTACATAATGGTAGCTGCCACCAAGCCTTTCACGGGTGTTTATCCTGCGGCGGTGGATGACTTCATCGGCAGAGAGTGGTTTCTGAGAATGGGCGGATGTCTGCCGAAAAGAAAGTACACCAGTGACCTGAACACCGTAAGGCAGTGTATGAAAGCCATTAAGGACGGAGAAAGCTACGGTATTTTCGCTGAGGCAAGATATTCTCTCTGCGGTGTTACTGAGCTTGATGCGGTGACTGATGCGGTGGGTCAGCTTGTAAAGCTTATGGGTGTGCCCTGTGTTACCTTCACATCAAAGGGACATCATATCTATGACCCCTTCTGGGGCAACCATAAAAGCCGACATATGAAGCGCACCGAGGCTGTTATCGAGCAGATTTTCACGGCAGAGGAAGTGAAGAATGCTTCTGTGGATGAAATCAATGAGAAAATCCGCAAGCATATCTATAATGACGACTGGCGCTGGCAGAGTGAAAACAGAGTAAAGGTCACCTACCGAAAGCGTGCCGAGGGACTCCATAAGCCTCTTTATCAGTGTCCTAACTGTATGACAGAATATAAGATGAACTCAAAAGGTGCCGTAATTTACTGCGAGCACTGCAAAAAGAGCTGGTATCTCAATGAATATGGTGAGCTTGAAGCTGACTGCGGAAAGACCGAGTTTAAGTATCCCTCTGACTGGTACTTATGGGAAAAGGAGCAGGTGGCTAAGGAAGTGAGAGAGGGCAGATATCACTTTGAATGTGACTGCCACGTAAACGACCTTCCTAATTCCAAAGGCTTTATCCGTTTGGGCAGAGGCAGACTCGTGCATAATATTGACGGATTTAAGCTGGAGGGCATCAGAGACTATGACGGTGAAAAGTTCGAAATGAAAATCGACTCCGCCCTGCAGAACTCCGTTCATGTGGAGTATAACTACCGCTTCGGTAACGGTCTTGACTGCATCGACCTTAATACGCTTAAGGAGACCTGGTATGTCTTTCCTGAAAACTGCGAGTTTTCCGTAACCAAGATAACCTTCGCCACGGAAGAAATTTTTAAGGAAGTATGGCGGAGACGAAAAGAAGAGAAGGAGAAGACAGAGAAAAAAGGGTAAAGCGTCAGGTTTCCGTGAAATACCAATTATAACAGGGGGCAGGTCAGCTGTGTGATGCACAGTGAACCCGTCCCCTTCGTGTTATAGTTCCCATATACAAAATGCACAAAAACACCCTGCTATTTTTTCTTATCAAATTTTAATAATTTGTAAAAACCGTATTGATTTTATTTGTTCCTTGCATTATAATGAGTATGTGTAATTATAGGGGTTATTGTACCCTTTTACCATGAGAGAAGATAAAAAATCTTCGGTTAAAGCACAGGGAGGTCAGTTGTGCTCGGAGACTTTTTATCGGATTTCATCCTTGTTTAAACCTCGGGGCAACCCGAAAAAATCTGAAACGCTCTTAAAATGAGAAGGGCAGTTTCAAATATCTCAATTAAGGGGGATAAAATTAAAAATGAAAAAGAAACATTTAACAAACGCAAAGAAAACTTTATCAGTATTTTTAGCAGTGCTTATGCTTATGACCTGCTGGGTTTTTGTACCCGGTGAGCATCAGATAGAGGCTGAGGCTGCTCTTGCTTACGGCATGAGTGCGGTAAGCAGTTTCAGTACGGGAACTTTGACCATAAACAACAATGGTACTCTTGTTGTTACATATCCGCAGACTATGTATATTGATAAGTCTGAGAGTTTGCAGGATGCAGGTTATTATATTACTTTAACCGCAAGCAATTTATCAAAGCAGTTGCTTCTCTTCCCTGTTGTTTGGGGCGGTCAGGAAATATACGGAGACGACAATAACGCTTCAGGTAATTGTGATCCTGTTAACCTTAAAGGAAATACTACTTTTGTAGATGCTTTTGACGGTTATGGTCTTACCAAGGGAAGCGGTGCTGACGGTTGGTTTGACAGTGCAAACTACGATAGCGGCCGTACAAGATTGTTCATGTGCGGCTCCCCCAGCAGTTATTTAAATGGGGATAAGTATATGCTTAACGGTACTCCTACAAAAACCGGAACATTTACTTACAGTTGGTCAAGTAGTACTGCTAATGTGAACTCTGTTATTCAGGACTTGGATAAATATCAGAGTAACCGAATTTATATATCTTCTACAAGTTATTACACCGGTACTGTTGCGATGAGCGTCGTCGTTTACGATAAGACCGGTCTTAACAGTGTTATCAGCACTGCTAACACTTATCTTTCTCAGACCTCTAAGTATACCTCTGATTCTCTGAATAATCTTCGTACTGCAGTAAATGAAGCTAACACAGTCCTTAAAACAAGAGAAGTTACAGAGTATCAAATCAACACTCAGATAGAGAAAGTTAATCTTGCTATCCAGAATCTTGTTGTGGCAAGAAACTTTGATGTTACATATGAAAACCTCTTCTCACTTTCCGATTGGATAAATTCCGATTCATATAATAAGCAGACAAGTGGTACAGCTGAAATTTTAGTTGAGAACGATGACACTATTAAAATTTATAAGAGCGCTACATCCGGTGAAGTTACAACAAGTTCTTCATATCCGAGCAATCACAGTGAAACCAGATACGCAATTCCTGTTGAAGGCGGCAAGGAATATACTGTCAGATACAATATAGCTGACAACTCCTCCGTAACCGGAATAGCTCAGTCGGAAGTATTTATGTTCTGGTATGATGTTAATAACGCCCCTGTTACTGCGGTCGGAAGCACCAATACCTTCAATAACAAGGGCTTCAGTAGCAAAGGTACCTGCTCCGTAACCTTCACTGCTCCCGCATCTGCTACCAAGGCTGAAATCCGTTTTGATAATGACTGTCCTTCTTCCGGTTCAACGTTGAGATTTACAGATATAGCTGTTTATCCTACTGAACGTGCAACTGAAGTAGAACTCGACAGTTGGACTGTAAGACCTACCAAAAAGACATTTGCATACGGTGTAACTCTTTCAGGTAAATTGGATGTTCCCGAAAGAAAAGGTTATAAATTCAACGGTTGGTATATTGATAATGTCAACGTAAACGGTATTAAGGATAGTGGCGAAGAAGTTACTGATGCAAACGGTAATGTAACAAGAACCGACCTTACTATGCTTCAGACATATAATCTCTATGCAGATTGGCTTCCTCTGCCCATGGATATCGGTTACGATAACCTTTTCTCACTCGCAGAGTGGGCAAAGACAAATTCGGTTAAGCCTAATGATGCTAACCGCGGTACTATCGCATACGATGTAATGGCAGGTACTATTACTGCTGAATCTACCGCTACAGGCGAAGTTTATTCAAACTATGGTACAGGTTCAGACCAGTATATTATAGCTGTCGAACCCAACACAGAATATATCTTTGAAGCTGATATGGACCTTGTTACAGGTGATAAGGGTCAGATATTTGTATTCTTCTACGATGCAAACGGTGCCGGTGCCACAGGTGCTATCTATAACGGCACAGCACAGGGCAATGCTCACATCGGTATTTATCCTACAACTGAAGGCACAAGCAGCATCGCTTTCACAACACCTGCAAACTGTACAAAGATGGCTATCCGTGTTGGTGCAACAAATGTAGGTACTAAGGCTGTTTATTCAAACATCGGTTTCTATAAAAAGGATGCATACGATGCATACGCTAAGGACTATGCAACAATCCGTGTACCTTTCAATTTCGGTGACACAACAAGTCTTTCTCTTGTTCCTACCAGAGCAGGTTATAAGTTCGACGGTTGGTATACTGCAGACGGCATAAAGCTTACATCAGTTTCAGGTCTTAAGGCTTCCGACACTGTATACGCTCAGTGGATTGATCTCTTCACAGTTACCTTCAAAAACTGGGACGGTACAGTTCTCAAAACTCAGGAAGTAGTTCCCGGTGCAGCTGCCACAGCTCCCCAGGATCCCACAAGAGTAGCAGATTCTGACTACGAATACGATTTCGCAGGCTGGGATGTGGCTTTCACAAATGTTAATTCCGACCTTACTGTTACTGCTACATACAATTCTAAAGACCATACAGGTATTTCAAAGACATACGCTTCACCTGCTGACTGTACATCTGCTGCTAAATATACTCAGCTTTGTACAGCTTGCGGTTATGTATGGAACGAAGTATTTGACGATGTAAATATGCCCGCTCTCGGTCATACATATGAGAGAGAAAATCCCTCATCAACAGTTGTAACAGGTACATCAACAGGTAAAACAGACGATGATGTTCATACCATCAAGTGTAACGCCTGTGATGCTACTACAACCGTTAAGCATAATTTCATCGAAGATGCTAACCATCCTGCAACAGAAGCAACTTGCGTAATTGCAGGTAAGATATACTATAAGTGTGCTTGTCTCGAAGAAAAGACAGTTGAAGGTTCAACTAACCCCAACAAGCACGTTAACACAGTAATCGAAGGTGCTTATCCTGCTGAATGTGAGAAGCCCGGTTACACAGGTGACACATACTGTAATGACTGTCAGAAGACAGTAGCTACAGGTTCAGAAATCAAAGCTCTCGAGCATAAGTATACAAACTATGTATATAACGAAGGCACAGCTACTTGCTTTGCTGACGGTACAGAAACAGCAACCTGTGATCTTTGTAAGGCAAAGACCGACACTCGCACAGCAACAGGCTCAAAGCTCACTCATGAATATACAAACTATGTATATAACGAAGGAACAGCTAAGTGTGAAGTAAACGGTACAGAAACTGCATACTGTGATCACGGCTGTAATACAACTGATACACGTGAAGCCGCAAACACAGCTCTCACTCATAATTACACAGGCACTGTTAAAGACAACGGCGACGGCACACACTCATTCCTTTGTAAGAATGGCTGCGGCACCTACGGCGGTACAGTAGATTGTTTAACATGGACACCTGACGGTGTAAACTGTAAGTGTACTGTCTGCGGTTACACCAAGCCTCATGCTTGGGGCGATTGGTCACAGGATTCCGGCAACACAGGCGATGCTGCAGGTAAGCACACACATACCTGTAAAGATTGTAATGCTGTTGAATCACCCGATTGTGTATACACATTCGAAAAGACAGAAGCAACCTGCGAAGATAATGCTTATACCACATATACCTGTACTACTTGCGGTCACGGTTATACAGTAATTGACCTGGACTCAAAGAAAGGTCACGATTTCACAGGCGAATATAAGTACGATGCTGGAAACGACAAGCATCAGCAGGCTTGTGCTAACGGTTGCGGTAACTACGGTGTAGGCGCAGAAAAAGATGCATGGGCAGACTGCTCATGGACTTATGCAAACAAGGAAGCAGGCAAGCACATCGCTTCTTGCGTATGCGGTAACAAGAAAGAACAGACCTGTACCGGCGGTACAGCTACATGTACAGATAAGGCTGCATGTCAGTTCTGTAACACTGCTTATGGCACTACCTCAGACCATGTTCTCACAGGTACAGAAAAGTATCTCAAGATAGCAACAGACGCAACTTGTATTGCAAACGAAACATATTACAAGTATTGTATCGGCTGTGAAGAAGTTTTCAGCGATGAAACCTACGAAAAGCCCGGCACAATGACAGCTCACGATTATACTTGCACAGACGAGTATCTTTACAAGGCAACAGAAGCTGAATGCGGTGTAAACGAAACTTATTATGCTTACTGTTCTAACCCCGACTGTAAGAAGTCAAGCGAAGATGCAAACAACACCTATGAAAAGCCCAATACAGCTCTCGAACATATTTGGGTAAATGCACAGTATAACGGTGAAGAAACTCTTAAGCACACCTTCACCTGTGAACGCGGATGCGGCGAAACAATGGAAGCCAATTGTATGGATTCAGCAGTAAGCTTTGATTCCGAGCCTGCTACCTGTACATCACAGGGCTACGATATCGTTCAGTGTACTGAATGCGGCCATCAGTGGAATATCAACTACACATCCGCCCTCGGTCACGATTACACAAAGAAGATTTATGCAGATGCATACCTCGAGGAAGCTGCAAACTGTGAACACGCAAACATTTATTGGTATGCTTGCTCACGTTGCGAACGCAGTGCTGAAGAAGTAACAGAAGGCGAAGTTTACACAGGCGTGGAAGAGAATGGTGAAATTGTTCTCAACTTCCTTAGCGGTGAAGTAAGAAAGCACGACTTCCAGAATAAAGTTGATGCTAAATATATTGCTGAACCTGCAACCTGCTTCGCAGCAGCTAAGTACTTCACATCCTGTAAGTATGAGCACTGCGGTAAGACATCAGAAGAGGTTTACGGCGAAGGCAAGGGCACTAAGTTCTCATCAGGCACAGCACTCGAGCACGACTGGACAAAAGTAGAAAATGCTAAGTATCTTGCAAGTGAAGCAGACTGCGTAAACGATGCAACATACTATTACGAGTGTTCACTCTGTAAGAACTCCAGCAAGGATTACGGCGACGGTGCTACTTGGACTAAGGAAAACTCCAAGTCAGGTCACTCAATGACTCACACAGAAGCAAATGACGCTACCTGTGACGCAGCAGGTAACTACGAATACTGGTACTGCTCAATCTGTAAGAAGTACTTCAAGGATACAAACGGCGACGAAGCATACCTCGGCCAGTCTGAGACAGTAATCAAAAAGCGTGAACACGATATAGAAAAAGTTGCATACAAAGCTGCTACCTGTGAAAAGGACGGTCATCCCGCTTACGAATACTGTAAGTATGAAGATTGTGACTACACAACTCTTCCCGAAGTTCTTCCTGACGGCTATAAGGCTGCAGGTCATAACTTCACAGGCGCTTACTACTGTGATTCCGCTAATTTCTATCACGCACAGTATTGTATAAATGTTAACTGTGATAAGGTAACTCTCACAGATGCAGATAACAACGCATATCAGGTTAACTGCTTCGGTATGGTTGTTGACGGCGAACAGGTTAAGTACACAGTTGAATACGACGGTCTTGATTATGTGATCAAGGGCGGTGAAAAGTGTGAATTCGAATACACAGCAGAAACTGTAGACGGCGTTCATACTCACGCTCTTAAATGTAAGGTATGTAACGGCAACGGTACAATAAGGACTTATACAGACGATGAAACATTTGTCGAAACAGTAGCTCCCACCTGTACAACCAAGGGTTATGACAGCTTTGCTTGTCCTGAGGAAGATTGTGATGCCACATGGACAAAGAATGAAGTTGCCGCTCTCGATCATCTTCCCGCTGACAAGGCAACCTCTAACGGTGACGGTACTCACTCAGTTCTTTGTACAAGAGAAGGCTGTGGCTACAAGATCAGCACTGAAAAGTGCTCCGGCGGCACAGCTACATGTAAGGATAAGGCAGTCTGTGAAAAGTGTAATGCTTCTTACGGTGATACAACAGGTCATACATACACAGCAGATTGGGTATATCAGAATGATGCTACCTGCGGTAAGAACGGTACAGAAAAGAACACCTGTTCCGTATGTGGCACAGAAGAAATCCGTGAAGCAAAGAACACAGCTCTCGATCATACAGTAAGCGAATATGTAAACAAGCTTCCCGAAGGTGTTGCCATTGAAGGCTTTGATGCTTCTCAGCTTAAAGCACCTACCTGTGCAGAGCAGGGCTTCGAGGTAAGATACTGTACCCGTGGCTGCGGATACTATCAGACCAGAACAGTCGCTAAGGATAAGAATGCTCACGTCTGGGAAACAGATGCTGAAGGCGAGCTTGTATGGAAAGATGCTCAGGGCGACTGCGGTACAGGTATAACATACAAGAACTACTGTACAGTTTGTGATAAGTTCCAGGTAAAGACTGAAACAGGCGAACATACATGGGAGGTTACTGCATACATTCCTGCTACCTGTACAAAGACAGGCTTCAAAGAACTCACATGTGCTGAGTGTGGCTTCGTAGAGGATCACTATTATAACGAACAGCTTCATAAAGAGTTAGGCGATGAGTATGCAGATAAGGACCTTGCAATTGCTCCCGAAGCACATACTTATAAGTATGTAGGCATTATTGAAGCAACCTGCACAGAGCCTGCCAAGAGCGTAGAAAAGTGTGTTGACTGCGGTGATACCGTAGAGACAGCTGTAGAGGGCTCAGAAGCTAAGGGCCACGACCTTGTATACTACAAGGGTGCTGATTCAGACTGCAGAATAGAAGGTACTCTTGCACACTGGACATGTAAGACTTGTAAGGTTATGTTTGCTGACGAAGCAGCAACACAGGTGCTTACATCAGTAGTAATTCCCAGAAAGGATCACGCTGATAAGGACGGAAACGGCAAGTGTGACAAATGTAACGCTGCTGTTCATTCTGACGACTCAAGCAAGTTCTGCGGATGTATCTGCCATAAGGAGAACTTCATTATGGTAATAATCTATAAGATTGTTAACTTCTTCTGGAAGCTCTTCAAAATCAGCAAGACCTGTGACTGCGGTGCAGTTCATTGGCAATAATTCATCAGTTTCCCCCTTACAAAAACTGATATAAAGAAAAAGGCTATCGCGAAAGCGGTAGCCTTTTTGATGTTTTAATTAATGTTAAAGAAGAGAAAATACGGTCAGTGCTTCCTCGAGCTCTGCGTATGTGCTGTAAAATTCATTTACACTGCCGTTAATTCCCATAGCGAAAGCCGGACGGCGGTGTTCTTTTATGAACCAATCCATAATGCCGGCGTGACGGAGATTTGTGTCGGCATTAATGGGCAGTGAACAGGAGCAGGATAAAATTTTTGCCATCATCTGACTGCTGACAGGCTCATTCTCTTTACTTTTGTAAAAGATTTCACTTTCACCGCTGTAAATTTCCAGACACTGACGGAATTTTTTTACTCTGCAAAGGCGAGTGAGAGTGCGGGTTTCCGGCTCGCTTTCGGGATATTCTCCGCGGAAAAATGACGGTCCGGGTGAGTGAACGGTTTCTTTTGCCTCAGCAGAAAAAATAAAGTTACGATTTATATCGACTCCCATAGCATTGGCGTTCCAACGAGGCTTTTCTGTATTGTAAAAGGAGGAAACAAAACTTCCCATACTCTTTGCGCCTGAGGGACCGTAAAGGTCGGTTTCTCTGCCGTCAGGATTGAGGCAGGGGATAACCGTAACTCCCGAAAAGGAGAGAGCCTTACGGATATTCACTGAGGAAAGAGTATGATTGGACTTTATCGATCGGCACAGCCTTTCGATGAAAAGAAGAAGAATCAGACCCGAAAGACCGTCGCTGCCACAGACCGAGCCGATATAAATCGCATTATTTTTATTATTACCGACAGAAAGAGAAAAAATCCCCCGACCGAGGACGGTTCTGCCGATAAGCTGTACATTCAAAAAAGGATATTCTTTAATAAGGTCTTCTATTATTTGTTTATTTGTGTTATAATCTAAGTCACAGGGGACGGTCGTATATTTCATAGTATCACCTTTAGAAATATATGGCACCAAAGGAAAAAATATACTGCGAAGGGATATGTGGATATGAATTTTGAAGAAAAAAACCTTAATACAGATGTAATTTACGAGGGCAGAATAATAACCGTACACGTGGATGATGTAGAGCTTCCCGACGGCACCAAGGCTAAAAGAGAGGTCGTAGAGCACAGCGGTGGCGTATGTGTGGCGGCCCTTACGGATAATGATGAGCTTCTCTTCGTCCGCCAGTTCCGTTATCCTTATAAAAGAGAACTGCTTGAGCTTCCGGCAGGTAAACTCGAAAAGGGAGAGAATCCTCTCGAGGCAGGCATACGTGAGCTTGAGGAGGAGTGCGGGGTTATCGCTGAAAAGGTGTTTTCGTTGGGAACAGTGTACCCTACCGTGGCTTACTGCAGTGAGATAATTTACCTCTATGGCGCTACAGGTCTTCGCAAAACGGAACAGCATCTGGATATGGGAGAATTCCTTTCCGTGGAAAGAAAGCCTCTCGACGAGGCTGTGAGAATGGTTATGAACGGTGAAATTCCCGACTCGAAGACCGTCGCACTTGTACTTAAAATGGCTAAGCTTAAGGAGAACGGTGAGATATGACGAAAAAATTTATTCTTGCCTCAAATTCACCCAGAAGAAAAGAACTTTTAGGAAACTGCGGCTATACTTTTGAGGTGAAGCCCTCCGACTGTGACGAAAATATCAGCGGAAATCTTACCCCTCAGGAAACTGTTATGGAGCTCGCACGGAGAAAAGCTATGTCCGTACTGGCTGAGAATGAGGATGCAGTGGTTTTAGGCTGTGACACGGTGGTTGCCGTTGACGGCAGGATTTTAGGTAAGCCGAGCGATCGTGATGATGCTTTTAGGATGCTGATGTCGCTTTCGGGGAAAAAGCATATCGTTTCCAGCGGTGTGTGTATCTCCGATAAGGACAGATGCGAATGCTTCGAAAATACCACAGAGGTCGAGTTTTATCCTCTGAGCGCGGAGACGGTGAACAGCTATCTTGACACTATGGAATATACCGACAAAGCAGGTAGCTACGGAATTCAGGGCTACGGCTCGGTGCTTGTCAAGGGGATAAACGGGGATTATTTCTCCGTTATGGGCCTTCCCGTGAGTCAGTGCGTAAGAGTTCTCGCTGATTTCGGTATTGAGGGCAAGATAAAAATCTGATTTCAGGTTGAAAAAACTTCAGTTTTGTGATACATTAGAAATACATAATAACAAGGAGGATTTTTATGAAGAAAACGAGAAAAATTTTAAGTCTTACTCTGGCAGTTTTTATGCTCTTCGGACTTATGAGTGTGGGGGCTTTGGCTGCTGAAGAAAAGGACTACAGCATTATTTCTCCCTATAAGGATGTTATATGGGAGGGCGAAAATGCCTGGGGTGCATACAAGGGTACACTTCATTCTCATTCCACCTACAGCGATGCGGACGAAAGTCTGGCTGTTATGGTAAAGGAATATTATGAACAGGATTACGATTTCCTGGCTAATTCTGACCACGGTGTTACAGGAACTGCCTGGAATAAAAAACAGCCCTTCGTACCTCTTTATTTTTATCAGGCGGGTAAAACAGCACATCTTACCGATGAGGAATTCGAGGGTATTACCTCAGGTACATATCCCCTTTATGACGGTACCGTCAGAGGTAAGGGTATGACCTGCGTAACAGGCGCCAGCGAGCTGAATAATCTCACACTTACCAAAAGCCACGTAAACGGCTATTTCCTTCCCGAAGGTGTGGGAAACGGCTTCGGAGGTATGGAAAACGGCTTTGAGCTTGCCATAAAGTTCATCGAGGAAAACGGCGGTCTTTCCCACATCAATCATCCCGGTGACTGGCTCGAAAGTAATGCTGACCCCTCAGTAGTAAGCGACCCTGAAAATGTGGCATTTTTCGCTGACCTTCTTTTGAAATATGACAGCTGTCTCGGTATAGAGGTGTTCAATGAAAATAACGGTGTTACAGGCTACGACCGTATTCTCTGGGATAATCTGCTTATGTCCGTTCTTCCCTACGGTAAAAACGTTATCGGCTTCAGTAATACCGATGCCCACAACAGAAAGAATGTAGACACCTCCTTCAGTGTATTTATGATGGAAGAAAACACCGTAGAAAACATCAAAGAAACTATGCAGAGCGGTGCATTTTTCGCTGTTACACGCTGTATCAGAGGAAATGATTTAATCGGTCCGGAAAAGGACATCGATGTAAGAAATAAAAATCTGCCTTATCCCATATTCACAAAGGTTCAGACAGAGGGTCACACCGTTACCGTAGAGGCTGAAAATGCTGATACAGTGCAGTTTATCGCTGACGGAAAGGTGATTTATACCGCTGAGGCAAAGGGTGAGCTTACTCTTGACTTGGACACCGTAGAAGGAGCAGAAGATTTTCAGTATGTCAGAGCAGAGCTTTTCGGTGAAGGCGGAGTATGTCTTACACAGGCACTTATTATCGATAACGGAAGCGAAAAACAGATTTACGAGGAAGACAGAAGCTTTGCCGCTTTTATCGAGGATGTAATTTTCCTTCTTAAAAGCACCCGTTTCTGGACTATAATAGTTGAGCTCGGCCGTTTGATATAAACAAAAAAGGATGCTACCCTACGGTAACATCCTTTTAATTTGCTAAGTGATTATTCAGCAGCTTCTTCTTTTTCAGTAAGCTTAGCGAATACTGTCTTGAAGAATTCGATGAGAGCTTCGATGAAAGCAGTGATGTCTTCTTTGTATGTTTCGAAAAATTCCATGATATATTCCTCCTGAGAATTAATTTGGTATGTTCATTATAGTATATATTTTATTATTAGTCAAGAGAAAAACGAATTTTTGTTCATTAAGTGTTAATATGTTACAATCGGAGCGTATATAATAAAAAGTTAAATAAAAATAAATATCTGTAATTGTACAGTTTTAATAAAAATTAATTTTCTGTGTATTTAACTGCTTTGCTTTCTTGACTTAAAAGGTGAAAGTATAGTATTATTATACTGATGAAATTTGATTTTATCTAAATAATTTATTACAGGAGGTAATAACTATGAAAACAGTTTTTAACCGTGCGTTGAGTTTGGTAATGTGTCTTATCCTCATCTGCTCCACTATGTCAGTAATGGCTTTCGGCGCAAATGCGGCAGAAGATTTCGATTACAAAACCTACGCACAGAATTCGACAAAGGAAAATGTACATTATCTTATGGACTTACTCGATGATGTACTGAAGAAGGAAAACATCATATTAAAGGTTGATGAGCTCGGTATTGTAGTTGACCTTACTTCCATCGATGCGATCTGCTCCACACTGGATGAGTTTAGAGGTGTTATAAAACTTGCAACTGTTTTTGGACCTTTAGTTGGCGACCTTAAACATCTCGAACTCGATACCTTTGATAAGGGTATGTCCCGCGCTAAATCAGGAGATTACAAAATCTTCAGCGAGGTTCTCCAGCTTGCTGAAGCCAATACCAAAATAATCGAGTTTCTCTTATCTGAAAATGGTCTCAATCTCGGTGCCATAGGCACTGTGGCTAAGCTCGATAATGTCAAGCTTGACATCAGCACCATCTTAAAAGAGGTTATCGTCGATGCAGTGTATAATGAAGGTGATGCGAACTATGCCGCCGCTAAAAACAGAGCTATGACGGACTTCGATTCTTTCGTTTATACTGACCTTATTGGTCTTTTATCCAAACCGGGCGGTGCTCTTGAGGGTATTGTGGTTGATGCTGACACCACTATCGACCATCTTATCACCGATGTGTTTAACATTCTGGTAAGCAAGCATCTTGTAGGTCTTGTTAAGGATGAGACCTTCCGTTTTGCTGATCTTGGAGAGAAATACGAAAAGCTTGACACCATCATTCAGATTGACGGTGATTATGATTTCACAGGTATCGAATTCACAAAGGCACAGCTTGTTATCAATCAGATTAATGATGTTTTAGGCAAAGTATTCAAGCAACTCGTTCCCGCTTACACAGGCTGGACAGCAGGTGACTATACCAAAATCGGTGACAATGTAAGAAAGCTCGTCAGATATATCGCTGAGAACTCAGGCCTTGTAGAAAATGTAGGCAGTAAGAGCGATGAGGCTCTTATGGTCGAAATTATCAAGATTATTTTCTACGCCGCAGATACAAACGGTGTTAAGGAAGTTTATGAGGCAATCAAAAACTCTGCTACTCTTACCGATATGGCAAACAAGATAGTTATCCATCTCAGCGGCAAGAGCTATCCTGCAGGAACTACCTATGAGCAGGTTGTAGGTGACTTCATTATAGAAGAAGTGGGAGATACCATTCCTCTTTATGATGCAAAGGGCAATACTCTCACTGCAAACGGTAAAAATACCGTATGGGAGGTGCTCAACAGCGTTCTTAACTTCTTCCTTGTAGATAAAAACCTCAATGCCTTCTTCGGTATGAATGTAAAGAAGAGCGACAGCTATTTCACTAAGCTTGATGCTATTCTTGATTTCACAGCAGATGACGGCGACGCCAACTTTAATTCAAAGGAATACATCACCGCTCTCATTAATAGCATCCTTACAGTTGACCTTCAGAAGTTTATAAATCTCACAGCAGTTAAGGCTTTGAATTTCGCTGGCAAGGTTTCTGTGGCTGATTTCCTGTGCAATACAGTTAATAATCTTCTTAAGAACTGGTCAGAAAGCTCCGTAGCTCTCGATAAGTGGGATGAATTTGACGATATGCTTTCTAATGACGGCATCGCAAATCTTATTAAGGTGGTACTCGAAACCTTAAAAGCACGCAGTGAGGGTACAGCCTGTCTCGTAGGTCTTATAGCTCACTTCATAACTGACATCAGTGAAAAAGTGGAATCAAAGGATGCTACCTGTACTGATACAGGCTACCGTACCACAAAGACCTGTCTCAAATGTAACAAGGCATACCTTAAGGGTGCAACAATCGCCGCTAAGGGTCACAGATATAACTCCGGCGTAATCACCAAAGCTCCCAAGTGTACCTCAAAGGGCGAAAAGACATATACCTGTAATGTCTGCGGAGAAACAAGAGTAGACCTTGTAGCCGCCACAGGACATAAGGAAAGCGGTTATAAGGTAACAAAGGCCGCTACCTATAAGACAAAGGGACAGAAGGTAAACACTTGTACTGTATGTAAAACTACTCTCGGTACACAGATTACCAATATGCTCACTCTCAAGAAGGCTACAGGCCTTAAGTCACAGGCACTCAGCACTACTTCCATCAAATTCTCATGGAATGCAGTGGTAGGCGCAGAATCCTATACCTTCTACTACAAGACCAACACAGGTAAATGGAAGAAAGTAAACGCTAAGAACAAAACCACAGTTACTGTTAAAAAGCTTAAGGCAGGTACTACCTATAAGTTCAAGGTTGAAGCTGTTGCAGGCGGTAATAAGAGCGAAAGCAATACCGTAAGCGCCACAACAAAGCCCGCAGCAGTAACACTCAAAGCACTCCGTTCATCCAAAAAGAAGGAAATAGTTGTTGAATGGAAGAAGATAACAGGTGTAACGGGCTACGAGGTTCAGTATTCAACTTCAAAGAAGTTCGCAAAGAAATCAACAAAGACTGTTACAATCAAAAAGCAGAAGACAGTTAAAACTATCATCAAAAAGCTTAAGAGCAAGAAAAAGTACTATGCAAGAGTACGTACTTACAAAACCGTTAACGGCATAAAGGTTTACGGTGCGTACAGCAAGGTAAAGAATATCAAGTGTAAATAATTCTTACAGTCAAGAAGTAAAAAAAAACTGCATATACATTGTTTTTAACGAATAAAGTTTAGCAGTTTATCTGGGCTTATACGGAGAAATTTAACTTGAACAGTAAGGTATCGGCCACCCGCCTCCACGGCGGGTGGTTTTTGCGTTTTAAGGAAATTTGCAGAGTGCGGCGCCTTCGACACACCATTATATTTTTATTGTTTTCGTTTCGAGTAAGCATTCAGTGAATATCGCTTCGCAGAGGTGCTTTTGTTTTGCCAAAAGTACCTGAAAGCGCTTTCTGGCTTGGAGCGCCGAGCGATTTTGACCGCTGCGCCATTCTCACCGCTCTTTATCGTCCATCGTACGCGCTTCGGTGACGAGGCGGCTCGAGCGATGACGCCAAATTTTTACTAAAACATAAATTCTTTAGTACAAATCCAGGTTTTTTACAGTGGTTTTTATTCTTGACATAATACTTTAATAGTGGTATAGTCTTTATATCTAAAAAAAACAGAGTAGGCTTAAGTGCGTTCAGTGCTCTGAAGACGGGGAGTTGCTTCAGAGACGAAAGGATTTATCTGCGATATTTAAGCCGCATCCCGCTGTGAAAATAAGGAGTAACTTTCTTTGTTTATTCATTTGCGGGGCAAAAACAAAGGAAGTGTTTTTTATGTCAAAACGAAAAAATGAAGAGAAAATCTTCACCCTTGTTTGTCTTGCCCTATTAACTGCTATGCAGATAGTAATAGCAAGAATACTGGTCATCCCTTTAAGTGAAAGCCTGCGAATTTCCTTCTCCTTCATTCCCGTGGTTATAGCGGCGAGAAGATTCGGAATAGTCGGCGCAGTAACTGTTTACGGCCTTGGTGATTTTATCGGTGCCGTGGCTTTTCCCACCACAGGTGCATATTTCCCGGGCTTCACTCTCACTGCAGTGGTAAGCGGTCTCATCTACGGCTTATTTTTAGGCAAGAAAACGAGTAATGTCCGTATTGTTCTTTCCGTGGTGCTGTCACAGCTTCTGTGTACGGTGCTGATGAACAGCTATTGGATTTCTGCTCTCTACGGCGCTCCATTCGGTGCCACAGCTCTGTCACGTCTCGGTCAGGCGGCGGTTATGGGTACGGTGCAGATTATCTTTATGGTGCTGTGCCTGGAACGGATATGTTCGAGAATAAATTTCGGCAGAAGAACGAAAAACTGACAATTAAAATTTATTATCTATATTGACAAAATGTCAAAATATGGTATCATAAAAAAGCGGTTGTACTCACAAGCGTTGCACTCAAATATGTTAAGAAAGGCAGGAAAAATAAATGACAAAGTCATACCGTTACTATGAATGGAAAAATAAAAATACTTTTCTGTCCGTTTCTTGCAAAGGATGATTGCGATAACTTATACTTTCAGTCGTGATTTGTTTTTTCAGAGCCTTCGGACAGCAGTCCGTGGGCTTTTTTATTTGAAAGTAACTTCAAAAAATGAGGTGATAAAATGAGACGTATTCCCTTGGAGGAAGCGAAAGGCGTACCTGTTTTTAAAAACATCGTATATGCTGTCAGCCTCGTATGGAAATGCGACAAAAAGCTGATGATTGGACATCTGCTTAACAGTCTTACAGTCTTCCTTTTCGGACAGTTTATTCAGAATATTCTCTTTCTTAAGGTGCTCTTAGGTATCCTTGATGGGGGCGGTGATTTTAAAGAATATGTTCTTACCTTGCTGGCATTTTTAGGTGTCTGCATTTTAGTTAACGGCACACAGTGGCTTTCGAGCTATATGGTCAGTGCATCGAATAAATATGTGCTCAAGGTGCTTAATAACCGTATCTTTGAAAAGGCGCTCACACTTGATGTGGATTGTTACGAAAATCCTGAATTTTACGACAAATATCAGAGAGCTACCAATGTTTTAGCCTGGAGTTACTTTGACAGCGTTTGCGGTTCGGTGGCATCCATTATAGGCAGCACCGTAACCCTCGGTATGGTTATAGGTACGGTTACGGCTATAGATCCTGTTTACCTTCTTTTCCTTCTTCCCGTGGTATTGGTTTTCTTTGTGGAGACTATGAAAAGTAAGCTCGTCTATAAGCGTGACCTTGAAATGACAAAAAATAACAGAATCAAAGCGTACATACAGAGAACGGTGTTTCTCAAAGACTTCTCAAAGGATATGAGAACCTCAAACATCTTTGCCGTACTTATGTATCGTTTCAAGGCGGCTATTGATGCCAATGTAGTTATTCTTAAAAACTACGGTTTCAGACTCTTTGTCTATTCCACGGTAAGCTCACTTTTCAGTGAATTTATTCCTGTTATCGGTACCTATGCCTATGCGGCTTATCAGTTCGTTTTCGGCTCGTTTCTCACAGTTTCGGGTTTTTCCGTTGTTCTTGCGGCTATCAACTCGGTCAAAGAAAGTACTATGTCTGTGGCAAGAAATTTCGATGGCTTGGTACAGATGGCACTTTATTTCCAGAATCTCCGTGAATTTTTCGAATATGAGCCGAAAATCAGGTCAGGAAAGAAACAGCCTGAGGATTTCGAAAGTGTGGAGTTCAGAAACGTTACCTTCCGTTATCCTTCGGCAAAGAAAAACTCCCTCGAAAATGTTTCCTTTAAAATAAGCAAGGGTGAAACTCTCGCTTTAGTCGGTGTAAACGGTGCGGGCAAATCAACTCTCGTTAAGCTTCTTCTCCGATTTTATGACCCTGCCGAGGGTGAAATACTTTATAACGGAGTGAACATAAAGGAATATGATTTGAGTGCCTACCGTAACAGCTTCGGTGCCGTTTTTCAGGACTATAAAAACTTCGCACTTTCGGTTTTCGAGAATGTCATCGGACACGAATGTGACGAAAATGATAAGCAGAAAGCCGAACAGGCTCTCAGACAGAGCGGAATATGGGAAAAGATTTCTGCTCTTCCCGATGGCGGAGATACGGTAATTACCAAAGAGTTCCGTAAGGACGGTATAGGACTTTCGGGTGGCGAAAATCAGAAGGTTTCTGCCGCAAGGCTCTTTGCGAAGGACTTTCAGTTTGCCGTACTTGACGAGCCTTCCTCTGCTTTAGATCCCATAGCTGAATATAAAATGTATGAGGAGCTGATAAAGGCCACTGAGAACAAAGCTGTTATGTATATTTCCCACCGTCTCTCCTCGGCTGTTCTTTCTGACAGGATTATCGTTATCGGTGAAGGTAAAATACTGGAGCAGGGTACCCATGAGGAGCTTATGAACAGGGATGGCAAGTACAAAGAGATGTTCACCTTGCAGGCTTCCAGCTACAAAAGCGAAAAGGAGGCGGATGAAAATGACTGATAAAAAGAAAAGAGAAACTGTTCACTCCACCTTTTCAAACATATTCTTTTTCGTAAGGCTGCTATTTAAAATTTCTCCCGTCCTCGTTATCGGTGACTTTCTGATAGGTATTCTTACCACTCTGCCCACAAGACTTATCAGTGTGGTCGGTCTGAAATATATTGTCGATGTGGTGACTGAGGGAGAGAGACTTGAAAGAATTTTTACGGCTGTCGGCCTTATTGCCGTAGTTTTAGTGGGAAGTAAGATTTTCACCTGGCTTTTTCAGGAGTTCTACTGGAATGCGGCGAGGGAAAGAGTATACTACGGGCTCAATAAAACCCTTTACGAAAAGGCTAAGTCCGTAGACCTTTCTAATTACGATGATCCGGAATTTTATAACAGCTTCATTCTTACTATTGAGTCCTCATCGGACAATATAACAAATCTGTTGGGTCTTGTAAGAAACTATGTGGGTAACCTTGTTTCCTTTCTTACCATAGGCGGTGTGCTGATTACTATAGACCCTGTTTGTCTGCTGATAATCCTCGGTATTATAGGTGTATTCCTTCCTCTTAGCAAAAAGAGGGGAGACCTGCAGATGGCAAGAAGAAGAGATAACACGGAATATCACCGCAGAAGCGACTATTTCCAGCGTATTTTTTATCTTCAGGACTATGCCAAGGAAGTAAGAATGAATAACATTCATCCTATTCTTATTGACCGTTATAACGATGCGGCTGATGATGTTATAGATAATCAGAGAAGCTACTGGAAAAAGATTTCCTTCGTTTCTTTCGTACAGGATGCAGGTATACAGATCCTTGGCTTTATGTTTATACTGCCCCTTTATCTCGGCTACTGTGTGCTCGTGAGGGAAACGCTGTCAGCGGGTGATTTCGTGGCCGCCTTTAACGGTGCCTACTCAATCGCCGTATCCATAAATTTCCTTACGGTGTGGGCTGTGGCTATTTTCTCCGAAAGAGGAAAGCTGATAGAGAAATACCGTGAATTTCTGAAGTACGAGCCGAAAATCAAGGACGGCGAAAAAACTGCTCCCTGTAAAGAGCCGAAGGAAATAGTAATTAAAAATTTAGACTTCACTTATCCCGGTAACAGCGAACCTACTCTAAAGGATATTAACCTGACCGTAAAATCCTATGAAAAAATCGCTCTCGTCGGCTATAACGGTGCAGGCAAGACTACCCTTACAAATCTTCTGCTGCGTCTTTACGATGTAACCGGCGGACAGATTCTCATTGACGGTGAGGATATACGCGATGTGACCGTTTCCTCTCACCGTGACCGTTTTGCGGCAGTATTTCAGGACTTTCAGCTTTTCGCCTGCAGGACAGGTGAAAACGTGGCTCTTAGCGACAACTACGATAAAGAAAAAGTCGAAGAAGCCTTAAAGCACAGCGGTTTCGATAAGAAACTCGAAAAGGGCACCGATACGGAGCTTTTACGCGAGTTCGAAAGTGACGGTAAGATGCTTTCGGGCGGTGAGTCTCAGAAGGTGGCTATAGCCCGTGCATTTTACAAGGACTGTCCCTATGTAATTTTAGACGAGCCTTCTGCCAATCTTGACCCCATAGCAGAGTATAATCTTAATCAGGCGATGATTGAGGCGGCAAAGAATAAGACAGTAATTTTCATCTCTCACAGACTTTCCACCACTGTGGGTGCTGACAGGATTTATGTTATGGAAAAGGGCAGAATCATCGAAAGCGGAAGCCACGATGAACTGATGAAGCAGAACGGAACCTACGCTTATATGTTTAATTTACAGGCGGAAAAATACAAGAAATGATAAAAATCCCTTGTACATCTTTTACGGTGTACAAGGGATTAACTTTTATGTGATTATCTGATTTCGGGGAGAGAAGCCGCGGCAACAGACTGACCTACACGGCGGGATTTTTCATCGGGGATATGAAGCTGAATTTTCTTGCTGAGCTCTGGGAATTCCACGTCAAGAACCTCCTGTGCTCTTTCGAGGAGAATCTGTCCGCCCTGACCTGAGGTAACTCTGCCCATAATAAGAACGTGCTTTATGTCGTAGAATTCAGCATAATAAGCGATAGCATAGCCGAAATAAGCACCGATGGTGTCATAAATGTCAGCGGCTCTTTCATCACCTTTTTCCATAAGACCCTGAACCACCTTTAGCTTTTCAGCAGGTGAAAGGCTTTCGTCAAGCTCAATGCTTGCCCAGGGAGCAACCTTGATAACACCGTCCTGTGAGAAATATTTAACGCCGCAGCCGTAGTCACCTGACCACTCGTCCACCATAGCCTCTTCGCAGAAATCTACAGGAACGAAAGCAAGCTCGTTGAGCCAGCCTGTGATATTACCTTGAGGGTCAACATATCCGCCTGCTTCACTGGTACCCATAGCGATACCTAAAACAGAATCGTCATTAAGGTCCATAGCACCTGCGAGTGCGGTAACATCACCGTCATTTGCAACCTCAACAGGAATATTTTCACCGATTTCCTTCGCTACGTCGAGATACATATTTTTAACTTTCTTATCGAAGTCCTCATCGCTTACCTTGAGGAAAAGGGAAGCAACCATAATTCTGTTATCAATGTAAACACCTGCTGAGGAAACGCCGATGGCATCTACACGGGGCATCTTTGATGCGGCAGTTTTCATTGCGTCAAGAATGCCCTGATAGTGGTAGTCGGGGTCGGAGTTAGTCTTGGGGAACCATACTACTTCTTCGGAGTAAACGCTTTCGCCGTCGATAACTGCGCTTACCTTTCTGTCACTTCCGCCTGCATCGAAGCCGATACGGCAGCCGTCGAGATGTCTGCCTATGGGCGAAGCGGCAGATTTATCTTCGGGAGCATCCTCGAGTGAGCAGGTGATAACCTCGAACTTTTCTTCGTATACTCTTTCCATAAATTTAACATCGAAATCACGGAGACCGCCGTAGGAAAAGGCTTCCTTGATTTTAGCACCTACCACTTCACTGCCTGCGATGATTACTTTGTAACCGCCTGCTACCCAGAGAAGGGATTTGGCAAGACGTTCCACAAAGCGGAAGTTTTCTTCATCATGGCCTGTTCCGTCAGGGAAAATACGGGTTTTGTAGGTGGTGGTGTAGCCTTTGTTTCTTTCCACGGCAATAACTATGTCCTGACCGTTTTCTTTTGTAGCCTCACGCATTTCACGGATTACGAGTGAAAGAGGCTGGAATTTGGGGTCGAGTTTGGCATTTACTTTAAGCTTCATATTTTATCTCTCCTGCAATAATAGTTTTCTGTACTTCAAAATTTTCGTCGGTGATTATAATATCTGCATCCTTACCTGTTTCAAGGGAGCCTTTGGTCTTTTCCATACCGATGACCGTGGCAGGATTAAGGGATGCGCAGTTCACACATTCATAAAGTGGGATGTCGGAATTAGTATATACATTCCACACGCCTCTGTTAAGATGCAGAACGCTTCCTGCTACTGTTCCGTCCTCGAGACGGCATACGATACCTTTATAAATAATCTTCTGTCCGCCGAGAGTGTATTCGCCCTCGGGAAGTCCGCCTGCAGGCAGACAGTCGGTGATGAAGCAGAGCTTTCTGCCCTTGAGCTTCCAGAGCATATTATAAAGGGATGCATCCACATGGAAGGTGTCCACGATAACTTCGGCACTTACATCGGAGTTAAGCGCCGCACCTACCACGCCGGGAGCGCGGTGCTGAAGAGGTGTCATAGCATTGAAAAGATGGGTGGCATGCTTAACGCCGGCATTCACACCTGCCATAGCAGTTTCATAGTCAGCAGAGGTGTGACCCATAGAGATAACCACATCAGTATCACGGCATATTTCACGGATGGCGGCGAAGTCCTCTGTGTCCTCCTCGGGGGCAAGAGTGATGGTTTTTATGATGTCGGCATATTCCTTTACGAAAGCGGCGTCGGGTTTGAGAATATATTTCGGGTCCTGAGCACCCTTTTTGCTTTCGCTGATAAAGGGTCCTTCGGCGTGACAGCCTAAAATAGCACTGCCTTCCCATTTTTTACTTTCTTCCTTAAGTTTACGGCAGACCTCAAGTGCCTTACGGATAACGGACATATCCTCTGTCATAGTTGTCGGAAGGTATCCTGTGACACCGTTTGCAAGAAGTCCTTTTGAAATGGTGCGGATGCTTTCTTCTTCACCGTCGCACACATCCTTACCCAGATAGCCGTGAATATGTAAGTCGATGAGACCGGGGGCCACATAACCGCCCTTAGCATCGATTATTTCGGCATCATCGGGGACAAGAGAGCCAGGAACTATGCCTTCGATTTTATCTGTAAAAAGAAGCGCACAGTTTTCGGCAATTCGGTCTTTAAGAATAATTTTTCCGCCTGTAATGGCTTTCATATTATCACTTCCCTTGAGAATAAACTATAACATTTTAATTTTAGCAAAAAGAAATGAAAGTTTCAAGAGGATTTTACTTTTTTTAATTCATTTTACTGTGGGAAAGTGCGTTGTGTTAATTTTAGGCAGGCGATGGGGCTTGGCTCTCCGCCTGACACCGATTCGTAAATTTAAAAAGAAAACCGCCATACAGATTAAATCTGCATAACGGTTCAGCATTTTATTTGTTTTTGAATCTCTGAAGCAGCTTTTTCATATCATCGGGCATTTGAGTCTCGAAGGTCATCTTTTCATCCGTCACAGGATGGATAAAGGTAAGACTTTGGCAGTGAAGTGCCTGTCTTTTTATGTCCTCATCTGCTGTGCCGTACATAGTGTCTCCGTAAAGGGGTGTGCCCATAAAGGCGAAGTGCACCCTTATCTGATGAGTTCTGCCTGTTTCGAGTCTGATGCGCAGAAGAGAGTAATCCTCACCGTGCTCCATAGGAAAATAGTGAGTTACCGCTCTGTCGCCTCTGTCGTCTGCCGTGCGATAGGTCTTGATGGGATCAGGACGGTAAATGGGCTTGTCTATAGTGCCGTTTTCCGTGTATTTACCTGTGGGTACGGCTAAGTATTCCTTTTCGATTTTACCTGAAAGCTTCGAGGCAGCGAAGGTGTTAAGGGCACACAGCACTGCACCCGAGGTGCCCTTGTCAAGTCTGCCCACGGCACGAAAGACGGCGGGCTTTCCTTTATTGACAAGATAGCCTGCCACTGCATTAGCGAGGGTGTCACCCTGATGGTTATGGCTTTCGTGCATAGGAAGCTCAGCGGGCTTGTTTATTACTAAAATATCCTCATCCTCGTAAATGATATCGAGGGGATAGTCACTGGGAACAGATACCTTTTCATCGTCAGGGATGTTAACTCTCAGGATGTCATCTGTATGAAGTTTGTCGATTGATCGGGTATGCACTCCGTTGAGGGTTATGCCGTCGGGAACTCTTTTCTGTGAGCGGAAAAGAGCTAAGGACATTTTTATGTGTCCCCGCAGAAAGCTTTCTACGGTCTTTCCGTCAAATTCTTCAGGTATGATATATTCGAGAGTTCTCAATTTCAGCCGTTGCCTTTCTTCGCATATTCGTCGAGGAGATTTTTCTTCTCTTCCCAAAGCTTCTGTGAAAGGTCCACATAATAGGTGTGGGGATTTTCGAAACGCTTCACCTCATCCCAGAGAGTGTCTACCTGTTCGTTGCAGTATTCCTTGATGTCCTTTATGTCGGGATTGTTGTAGCAGAATTCACCCTTGTCAAAAATTTTAACAAGCAGAGGCTTTGCGATAAAATTGGTGACAGTCTTTCTCTTCCAGGTGTAGTTGGGATCGAAAAGCTCATAGGGCTGACTTTCGTCGATGGTTTCACCCTGTAAGGTAATAACATCTGCGATAGCCTTTGAGGTAGCCTTGTCGAAAAGGCGGTAAACCTCCTTAGCACAGGGGGTAGTGATTTTTTGTACATTTTCACTTAATTTGATTCGTGGAACGGGCACGCCGTTTTCCTCTACTGCTACGATTTTATAAACGCCGCCGAAAACGGGATTTGATGCAGCGGTAATGAGTCTCTCACCCACGCCGAAGGAGTCAATCTGCGCACCCTGAATGAGCATATCACGGATGATGATTTCGTCAAGAGAGTTACTTGCCACTATCTTACAGTCGGGGAAGCCTGCTTCGTCAAGCATCTGTCTTGTTTTGCGGGAAAGATAGGTGATGTCGCCGCTGTCGATTCTGATGCCCTTGGGTCTGAAGCCGCGGGGAAGAACTTCTCTCTTAAAGGCTTCTATGGCGTTGGGGATACCTGATTTGAGTACATTATATGTGTCTACCAGGAGAGTGCAGTTGTCAGGGTATTGCCGTGCATAGGCACAGAAGGCCTCCAGCTCATCACCGAAAAGCTGAATCCAGGAGTGAGCCATAGTGCCTACGGCGGGAACACCGTAGTCTCTTTCGTCGATAGCACAGGCTGTAGCGTCACACCCGCCGATGTAAGCCGCTCTTGCTCCGTAAATAGCTCCGTCATAGCCCTGGGCACGGCGTGAACCGAACTCCATAATAAGTCTGTCGCCTGCGGCTCTTTTAAGTCTGTTTGCCTTGGTTGCGATAAGACTCTGATGGTTAATGGTTAGAAGGAGCATAGTTTCGATAAGCTGCGCTTCGATAACGGGACCTTTAACCTTTACGATAGGCTCTCCGGGGAAAATAGGAGTACCCTCAGGAATAGCCCACACATCACAGGTGAACTTGAAATTTTTCAGATAGTTGATAAAGTCCTCATTAAAGCCTTTTCTTATGAAAAGTTCGATGTCCTTCTGAGTAAATTTAAGGTTTCTGAGATAGTCTGTAAGCTGTCTGAGACCGGCCATAATGGCAAAGCCACCGTTATCGGGCACCTTACGGAAGAACATATCGAAGTAAACTATCTTATCTTTCATACCGTTGGTGAAATAACCGTTTGCCATGGTAAGCTCATAAAAGTCCATAAGCATGGTAAGATTTCTCGATTCAAGGGTATTACTCATTTTAAACAACTCCTCAGTTTTTAACTTTAAATAATATTATATCACAAAAAACAAGGAATAAAAGGGCTTTTTGGAAAAAAATACATCAAATATACCTAAGATAATTACTATTTGACATTATATTTGTATTAACAATAGACATAATCAACCTTGACATAAAAATTTCACTGTGTTATCATATCAATGGAGATTTAAGAGATTTTAATAATTATGTAATAAGGTGTGAATTAAATGAGAATCAGAAAACAGGCTCTTGGTGAAAAGAATATTGTCGGAGCAAGAATAGAAGCAAAGAGAAAGGAACTCGGTATCAAGCAGGTTGATCTTCTTACACAGCTTCAGATAAGAGGCGTTGAGCTTACAGCTTCAGGTCTTTCAAAGCTCGAAGGTCAGATAAGAGGCGTATGTGACTACGAACTCGTTGCTATAGCTGATGTGCTCGGGGTATCTCTTAACTGGCTTGTAGGTAAGGAAGACTAAGCTACTCTCAGAACTTATAACAGTCCCGTAATGTGAAAGCATTACGGGATTTTCTTTTTTGCTTTCTGTGTTTTTTTTCGGTAACCTTTCTTTCGGCATCTGAATACTATGGTACTGACAGGCACCATAGGTGCTGTTAATATTAATAAGGAGTGAGGAAAATGGATTACAACGATTGCGGCTATGATTGCTGTATGAGAAACGATATGTCCTGCGGCGATATAAAATGCTGTGACAGAAATCCCTTACCCCGTAACCCTGTTCTTGCTATGGCTTATGTGCCTTTTCAGCAGTGGTCGGAGGTTTATACGGCGGAAAAAGGCCTTTGTGCGGGAACTATTTTTCCTTGTCTTGACCTTCCTTTTGTGGGGTGTATGAGATGACAAATATGAAAAACAGCCTTAAGCACAGACTTATGTCCGTGCGATTTGCCATGTGGGAGCTTCATCTTTATCTGGACACCCATTGCGGCGACACTCAGGCGGCAGAGCTTCTGAACAAATATATGGAAAAATACCGTGAGCTTCTGAGAGAATATGAATGTAAATACGGCCCCATTTCTGCTATGGACGGTTA
>JAZNMU010000055.1:0-2926 GCA_045579865.1 Acutalibacteraceae bacterium | reverse complement strand
TCATAATACACATCTCCATTTCTACTAAAAAGTAAATATATGGTAATTTTTACCTATATTAAGTTTAATACATTTATTTACTAAAGTCAATACTGTGTAGTAAATTTATTTATTAAAACCTTTAGTATATATGTTTACTGTTGTAAAATCTCTTTATACTAAATTTCAGGGAGGCTCATATAATGACGGCAATAGAAAAACTCCGAGCCTTGAGAGAGGATAACGACCTTACACAGCAGTATGTAGCCGATTATCTCGGCACCTCACAGACTATGTATGCACGGTATGAAAGAGGGGCAAACGAAATGCCCGTGAGACATCTGAAAAAGCTCTGTCTGCTTTATAATGTATCAGCTGATTATATTCTGGACACCGTACCCGACAAAAAAAGAGCTGTAGGAAGAATAAAAGATAAACCAAAAAAATGCCCTTACACCACCTGATGTAAGAGCATTTTTTATTTATTAAGGTTTATTCTGCATTTCTCTTCGCATTAAGCTGTGTGAGAATCTTTGCATATTCCTTATTATCGATTTCGTACTTACTCATAGGAATTACGGAAATAAGACTGCTTACGAAAGCGGGGATGGTGATAAGGAAGAACATACCGAAGCGGTAGGACTCAAACTCGGGAGCTGTGGCAAACATAAAGTCGGTGGCCGAGGAAGCAGCGAGAGCCTCATTACATGCCTTGACCGCATCACCGCTGAAACCTACAGCAGCGAAAACTATACCCTGAATGAAGGAAGAGAGACCTGCACCGAGCTTAGTGATAAAAGACTGACCGGAGAAGAATACACCGTCGGGACGGTAGCCTGTGTGGTATTCGTCATAGTCAACACAGTCAGCAATCATAATGGACTGTATAACACCGGATGCACCTGTACCCGCACCTGCTATCAGGAAAAGAACAGCCATAACGGGAAGCCAGCCGGGCTTGTAAAGTCCTGTGCCGTCGATAAGATATGCTACAAAGATAAGACCGAAGGGAATGGCACCGATAACGCTCGTGCCGTTATAAACTGTCTTCTTTTCGAACTTTTCACAAAGCTTCGGAATGAGGGCCATAGCACCGAACATACCGATAAACATCGGACCGCCGAGACAAGCCATATAAAGCATATAGCTCTGACCGCTGCCGCCGTTATCACCGAAATAATATGAGAGAAGAGTCATAGCGACAAGAGAGAGAATCTGTGTGGGAGCTTTGATAACGCCTGAAATAAGAATACGGCGGAAGGGCTTGCAGTTCCACATAATCTTAACATTGTCGATAAAGCCCTTATGCTCGTCAGAGGGCTGTGTAACTCTTTCTTTGGCAAATGCGGCACACTGGAAAAGAAGTGAGCCTAAAACAGTGAGACCGCCGCAAACAAGGATAAAGCCCATCTGCAGACCCTTGGCCTGTCCCATACTCTCGGCGAAGGAAGCGCCCACGCCCTGTGAAACAGGAATAAGTGCCACGAGCACCACACCGCCGCCGATACCTGCGACGAGTCTTGCCAGACCGAGAAGCTTCGCTCTGTCCTTATCGCTTTCGGTCATAAGTGCCGTGATACCCCAGATAGGAATATCGCCTGCTGTGTAGGTCATACCCCAAAGGATATAGGAAACAGCTGCCCAACCGATTATCATAGCATTGGTGGAAGCAGGGTTAGCAGAGGAGTACTGTCCGTTAATGAATGTAAGGATAGTTGTGATGCACACTATACCGGGAACAAAGAAAAGATAGGGACGGCATTTACCGTATTTGCTTCTCGTTCTGTCTACTATGGTACCCATCATCGGGTCATTAATTGCGTCCCATACTCTGGCCACACCTGTAATTACACTGATAGCCATAGCGGGAATAAAGATAACGCTCTGGAAATAGAAGGTCATACCTGTGGCGATGATATTATAGATAATATTCTGTCCCGCCAGACCTATCAGGTACATATTCCTTTCTTTTTTGGTGTAAGTATTCATTATTCTTACCTCCTGTGATTTTTCTTTCCCTTTGATTATATCACAGTTTCTGACTTTTGGGTTATAGAAAAAAACGGTGGGTTTTTGGATATATTGACGAAGAAAAAAGGATAATTTTTACTTGAAAGGAAATAATATGTTTGATATAATAAAGCCACCACACGAAATCTGAATATTGTTTTCTCTGTCGCAAGAGGTGTGCTTTTTTTATTTCGGTAAAAATGCAGACTTCTATTTTCGCATTTCTTGTGCGGGGGTATAATCAGATTTTGTGTGGTAGCTTAATCGGAACTGCATTTTTCGTGTGTGCGGATTTCGGTTTGCACACACTTTTTAATAGGAGGTAAAATCACAGACATAACACGAAAATCAATCAAAGAAAGGATGCGTTTAAAATGACAAATTTTTTGGCCACACTCATAGCCTTTATCACTATGATAGTTTCTCTCCAATCGGGCGGCCCTCTCGCCGAAGAAATGAAAAACAAGGGTGACATTTCAGGCTTCGCACAGACAGTTACCGTACAGAAGGAACTCCCCTCTCTTCCCGCAGACGAAAACGGCGACTTCACCGTTCTGCAGTTTACGGATACACACTTCACCACAGGCATCAGTCTTTCCGATATGCTCACTCTCAACAAAATGGAAAACCTTACAGAAAAGTATAACCCCGACCTTGTAGTAATCTCAGGCGATATGATAGACGACGGTAATGACGGCGATTTCAATAAAGCCTATGTCCTTCGCTCCGTGGCAGAGATTTTCGAAGAAGCAGACCAATACTGGGCGTATGAAGTCGGATCGTAGCCATGTCGTTCTGTGAGCCAAGGAGTTGGGTCTAGTCATTGTCTTCCTAAGACCGCTTGGCCTCCGACTTAATGACGGCGATTTCAATAAAGCCTATGTCCTTCGCTCCGTGGCAGAGATTTTCGAAGAAGCAGACCAATACTGGGCGTATG
>JAZNMU010000054.1:0-8577 GCA_045579865.1 Acutalibacteraceae bacterium | reverse complement strand
ATCGGTGAAAGTAACATTCTTGACGGTGTTATGCTTAATGACTTCAAGGCTAAATTCTCAGGTGCTGTTTTCCAGTGTCTCGATAAAGGCTTTGCCGTTAATGAGTCCGTTGATATCGTTGTGCGTCCCGAGGATGTTGATGTTGTGCCCTACGGCGAGGGCACGATAAGCGGTGTCATCACCTCAAACACCTTCAAGGGCGTACACTTTGAGATGATTGTTGACATCGATAATTTCAAATGGATGATACAGACCACCGACTACTATCCCGTAGGCACACGCATCGGTATTCAGATCGAGCCTGATGCCATCCACGTAATGAAAAAGAGTGAATATTCGGGTATGTTCGGTGACTACAGCTCCTTCAGTGATGAAATCGAGCATCTTTCAGACATTACGGAAGAGGAGGAGTGATAAATGGCAAAAAATTCCCTTTCTAAAAAGCTTATCGCTTCACCTTATCTCGTATGGGCAGGTATATTTATTATCGTGCCGCTGATAATTGTTGTCTATTATTCCTTCTTTGATGCAAACGGCAACTTTACCTTCGAGTATGTGAGCGAAATGGGTAAATATAAGGATGTTATGCTCAACTCTATATGGCTGGGCTTTATTGCTACGGTCATAAGTCTCGTTTTAGCATATCCTTTAGCATATATTATGGCGCGCAGTACCTCCAATGTTCAGAGAACGATGATGATGCTCGTTATGCTTCCCATGTGGATGAACCTTCTTATAAGAACTTATTCGATGATGATTCTTATGCAGGACACAGGTATCATAAATTCATTCCTTGAAAAGGTAGGTCTTGACCCGGTTCATATGATTAACACACAGGGCGCAGTTGTGCTGGGTATGGTCTACAACTATATTCCCTATATGATTCTGCCCCTTTACTCCATTATGGCCAAGATGGACCATAATCTTATCGAGGCTGCCGAGGACCTGGGCGCTAATAAGCTCACAGTGTTCAAAAATATCATCCTGCCCCTCAGTCTTCCCGGTATCGCTTCGGGCTTTACTATGGTATTCGTGCCTTCCGTTTCCACCTTCTACATTTCAAAGAAGCTGGGCGGAAACACCTTCTCACTTATCGGTGACGTTATCGAAATGCAGTTCAAAAGTGCAAACAACTATAATTTAGGTGCTTCACTTTCTTTAGTGCTTATGGTGCTTATTATTATCTGTATGATGGTAATGAACCGCTTCACGGGTGAAGACGATGATGGAGGTGTGCTGATATGAGAATAAAAATGTCACCTCTTTCGAAACTTTATGTGGCCTTCATAATGATTCTTCTCTATGCGCCCATCGTTGTAATGATTTTCTTCTCCTTCAATGAATCGGCAAGTACCAGTGTTATCACAGGTTTTTCTCTCCGTTGGTATAAGTCTCTTCTTTATGACCAGGCTACTATCACAGCACTGAGGAATACCCTTGTTCTTGCCGTATCGTCATCGCTTATCGCTACGGTAATGGGCACAGCGGCGGCTGTGGGTATCAATGCTTTCAGAAATAAGCATATCAAAAAAGCCACTATGGGCGTTACCAATATTCCGATGATGAATCCCGAAATTGTTACGGGTATCTCTATGATGCTTCTTTTCATCATCTGCGCCAATATGATAGGTGTCACCGATGCTCTTGGCTTCGGCACTATGCTTATCGCTCACGTTACCTTTAATCTTCCCTATGTAATTCTTTCGGTGCTTCCGAAGCTCCGTCAGCTTGACCGCTTCCTCCCCGAGGCGGCCATGGACCTGGGCTGTACACCCTTACAGGCATTCTTCAAGGTAATACTGCCTTCAATTTCTACAGGTATTTTCTCGGGTCTTATGATGTCCTTTACCCTTTCTCTTGACGACTTCGTCATCTCTTACTTTACACAGGGACCTTCCTTTGAGACTTTGCCCATCCGCATTTTCTCTATGACAAAAAAGAGGGTTACACCTGATATGTACGCTCTTTCCACTCTTATTTTCGTGGCAATACTTTTCCTTCTCATCCTTCTCAATGTTTCACAGGTACGAGGAGAAAAGAAGATGCGCAATAAGCTTGATAAGGGGGCAAAACGATGAAAAAGATTTTATTTGTTGCCCTTGCTCTTGTTCTTATTATCTGTGCCTCGGTTTTCGGAGTAAGTGCCTATGAAAATGAAGAATGGTACAAGGGCTCAGAGGGGACTACACTTAATGTTTTCAACTGGGGTGAATATATCTCCGATACCTATGAGGACGGAATGCTTGATGTAAATGCCGAGTTTGAAAAGCTCACCGGAATCAAGGTTAACTATGTAACCTATGAAAGCAACGAGGATATGTACCCGAAAATCAAAAACGGCGGTGCGAGCTATGACATCGTTATTCCTTCGGATTATATGATTCAGCGAATGATAGCTGAGGATATGCTCTATGAGATTGATACGGAAAAACTTCCGAACTATCACTACATTTCCGAAGAGTATAAGAATATGTATTACGACCCTGATAATGCCTTCTCCGTTCCATATAATGTGGGTATGGTAGGTCTTATCTATAATACGAAAATGGTCGAAGAGAAGCCAGACAGCTGGATGGCGCTCTGGGATGAAAGATATTCGGGTAAAATCCTTATGATTGATAACCCGAGAGATGCTTTTGCCATTCCGCAGAAGATTCTCGGTTACTCTCTTAATTCCACCGACGAAAAAGAGCTTTCCGACGTGGCTCAGATGCTTATCGAGCAGAAGCCTCTTTTACAGGGCTATGTTATGGACGAGATTTACAACAAAATGGAAAGCGGTGAAGCCGCCCTCGTTCCTTACTATGTAGGCGACTTTGTATGTATGAAGGATGTAAATCCCGACCTTGACTTCGTTTATCCGAAGGAAGGCGTAAACATCTTCGTTGATGCAGTCTGCATACCTAAAAGTGCTCAGAACTATGAGGGTGCGATGAAGTACATTAATTTCCTTCTTGACCCCGAAATCGGTGTGAATAACGCTCTTTATATCGGCTATGCCACACCTAATACAGGTGTTATGGATCATCCCGATTACGCTGAAATGAAGGATAATGAATACCTTTATCCAAAGAAAGAAAATATGCCCGATGTGGAATATTTCCGTAATCTTCCTCAGGAAACCCTCGATATGTTCTCATCTCTCTGGAATGAGATTAAAATTCACGGCACGGATAATACTCATATTTATCTCGGCTTTGCCTTTGTAGGTGCCGTAGCCCTCTTCTTCATTATAAAGAAAGCGGTGACTAAAAAGAAAAGGGAATACTGGTATAATTTCCCTGAAGTTAAATAAAAAATAAGACTACTGATTTTTCGTCAGTAGTCTTTGTTTGTTTATTCAATCATATTTTTAAACTGCTCTTCACTGATAACCGTAACACCCAGGTCGTTAGCCTTTTTCAGTTTGCTTCCCGCATCCTCACCGGCTAAAACATAGGTAGTCTTTTTCGAAACGGAAGAGGAAGCCTTACCGCCGAAGGATTCGATTATCTTCGTGGCTTCGCTTCGTGTGTAAAGGGAGAGTGTACCCGTCAGCACGAAGGTTTTACCTTCAAATCGCATATCAACGATTTCCTTCTGACTTTCCATATTTACACCAAGCCCCTTGAGCTTTTCGATAAGGTCGCGGCTTTCCTGATGGGAGAAGAAATCCGCCACGCTTTCAGCCATAATCTGACCGAAGCCTTCTATGGAAGCGATTTCTTCCGTGGAGGCTGAAATAAGGTTATCCATTGTAACGAAGCGGTCGGCTAAAAGCTTTCCTGCCTTCTGTCCGATGTGTCTTATGCCTAAAGCAAAAATGAGCTTAGAGAGGTCGTTGCCCTTTGATTTTTCCGCCGCATCGATGAGATTCTGTGCACTCTTTTCGCCCATTCGCTCAATCTTTGCAATATCTTCCTTTCTGAGAGTATAGATGTCAGCAGCAGTTTTAATGAGTCCTTCTTTAACGAGGGTTTCAAGTACAGCCGTGCCGAGACCTTCGATGTCCATAGCATCTCTCGAGCAGAAGTGGATAAGGTTGCGGAGAAGCTGATTCGGACAGTCGGGATTACAGCAGCGCAGAGCCGTCTCTCCCTCTTCTCTCGTTACCTTGCCGCCACAGGAGGGGCATACATCGGGAATGCGGTAGGGGACTGCGCTTTCACCGTGACTTACCACGGAAAGCACCTCGGGGATAATGTCGCCCGCCTTACGGATGATAACTCTGTCGCCTATGCAGATGCCTTTTTCGTCGATGAAGTCCTGATTATGGAGAGTGGCTCTGCTGACGGTGGTGCCCGCTAAAAGTGTCGGCTCGAAAATGCCTGTAGGAGTGAGAACACCCGTTCTGCCTACATTGATTTCGATATCTAAAAGTACAGTCTCTTTTTCCTCGGGAGGATATTTGAAGGCAAGCGCCCACTTAGGGAATTTCGCCGTAGAGCCCAAAAGTTCACGCTGTGAGAAATTGTCCACTTTGATAACTGCACCGTCGATGTCGAAGGGGAGAGAGCCTCTTTTTTCGCCGATGCCCTCGATTTCTTCGATAGCCTTTTCAATGCTTTCACATTCCATATAGAAAGGAACAGTGTTAAAGCCTAATTCTTTGATAAAGTCGAGGCTTTCCTTATGTGAAGATAATTCCTTGCCCTCGATTCTCTGAATATTGAAAACGAAAATATCCAGCTTTCTTTTGCTTGTAATCTTCGGATTTTTCTGTCTGAGTGAGCCGGCCGCAGCATTACGTGGATTTTTAAAGGTCTTTTCGCCGTTTAATTCCTGTTCCTCTACTAAAGCCGTAAAGGTTTCACGGGGCATATAAACCTCGCCCCTGACCTCTAAAAGAGGTAAATCTGTATCTATCTTTAATGGGATTGAACGTACGGTGCGAAGGTTAGCCGTAACATCCTCACCCGTTCTGCCGTCACCACGGGTAGAGCCGCGGACGAATACACCGTTTTCGTATTCGAGTGAAACTGAAAGTCCGTCTATTTTCGGCTCAACGATGTATTTCGGTGAGGGGACTGCAGCTTTTACTCTGCCGTCGAAGGCTCGCACATCCTCATAGCTGAAGCCGTCCTGCAGGCTTTCCATAGGAACGATATGCTCCACGGGCTCGAACTGACCGTCAGCCTTACCGCCTACACGGTGGGTAGGGGAGTCGGGAGTTATAAGCTCAGGATATTTTTCCTCGATGGCGATAAGCTCATGCAGAAGCCTGTCATATTCGAAATCCTCGATTTCAGGCTCATCGTTTTCGTAGTATTTTTTATTGTGATAATTGATTATATCTCGGAGCTCGTCGGCTCTTTTTTTTATTAAATCGAAATCGTTCATTTTTTCACCCTCATCATCTTATTAAGGTACCCTTTAAAAACTCTTCCTTAAACCATACATCATCTATTGTAAACTCTTTTTTATTCAGATATTCAAGTCCACCTGCCTCAGTAGTGAAGTCAAAAATCAGCTTATGAGAGCAGAGGCACTGTTTTTTGTAGCCTGTCTTTTTATTAAGCTCGTTAGTACCGTATTTTCCGTCACCTACGAGAGGATGACCTATGGAGGCAAGATGAGCTCTTATCTGATGCGTTCTGCCTGTAAGCAGATTTACCTCTAAAAGACTCAGTCCGTCTCTGCAGCCTAAAACCTTATATTCGGTGCGGATGAGCTTTGCACCTTCCTTAGGCTTTTTTGAAACGAAGACCTTATTTTTCTTTTCATCCTTGACAAGATAGCCTTCAAGGAGCTCCTTGTCCTTATTCATTTTACCGTGAACTATGCACAGATAGACTTTATGAAGCTCTCTGTCCTTCATTTTCTGATTGAGAACGCGGAGAGCCTCGGCAGTCTTGGCGCAGATGACGATACCGCCGGTATTTCTGTCGATACGGTTAACGAGAGCAGGGGTGAAGGAGGTCTCCTCATCGGGATGCCACTGACCTTTTTCGAAAAGGTAGCGCTTGACTCTGGTGATAAGAGTGTCCACGTACTCCGTTTCATCGGGGTGGGAGAGAAGCCCGACTTTTTTATTGAGCAGAATAATATTTTCATCCTCGTAAACTATGTCGATGTTTTTAGAGGCACTCATAAAGTCGTATACTGTCTCTTTCTTTTCGAAAAATTCATCATTTATGTACATATCCACCTTGTCATCCACATTAAGACGGGTGGAAATCTCCGCCCTTTTGCCGTTTACCTTGATGCGCTTGATGCGAATATATTTATACATCAGCGCCTTGGGCAGCTTAGGACAGGATTTTGTCAGGAATTTATCGAGCCTCTGATCGGCATCGTTTTTTTCGATAATATAGCTTTTCAATTCAGTTTACCTCGTGTAATTAATAAGTAAACTATAGCATAAATCGGTAATTATGGCAAGAGAAAAATGAATTCGCGGTCGATAAATGTAAGTATTTGTTTACGGCTCGGATAATTACGTTTTTCTTTTGAATAAAATGAGCGTTTAAACTTGACAAATATGTTATGGGTAAGTATAATAAATATTGCCAATTTATTAAATTTGAAACGGAGGAATTAACAATGAAAAAAATCTTGGCAATTGTGCTCGCAGTTGTTATGATGTTTTCAGTAACCGTTCCCGCTTCTGCTGCATTTGATTTCAATGCAGATGATGCTAACGAAGTTATCGGAAATGTCTCAGCCGGCGCACAGGAAGCAATCGACTCAGCAAAAGACCTTTTCGGAAAAATGGAAGCAAAGGATGTATTCGGTTCTCTTGAGAGCGGTGTAGAATTTGCAGCTAAGCTTGCAAATGCTATCCACACTCTTGTTCACTCTCTCAGTGTTCTTTTCGACTTCGACTGTCCTTTCTGCGATGAGAAAAAAGCAGAAAAGCCCGATGAACCCACTGAACCCGAACAGCCCGAAGAACCCGAACTTGTTCTTCCTGAAAATGTTCCCACAGAGCCCGCAGCTCCCGTTCATCCCGAAGGTGCTGTTAAGGTTGAATCTGTAGCAGCATTAGCAGACGCTATGGCAAATGCAGAAGACGGTGCTTACATCGTTCTCGCTGACGGTCTTTATGACGAAATCGTAGTTACAAAGAGCAACATCACTCTTGCTGCTGACAATGCAAAGGTAGGTTTTGTTAACCTTAACGGTAAGTCAAACGTTACTATCATCGGTTTCGATTTCTTAGCTGACTATGCTAAGGAAGCTGTTAAAGCTAACTCAAACGCTTCTGCAGGTTATTATGCAAACATTGTGGGCACACAGACTCCCGTTAAGTCTAACGGTCACGACATCGTTATCAAGGACTGCACATTCACAGGTACTCCCGTGAACTCAAGCTACGCTCCTATTTTCGTTAACGATCAGAAGCGTTCAGGTACACACGCTTACAACTACACTGTTGATGGCTGTATCTTTGCAGTAGACGCTGCTTATTATGTATACCTCAACTACCTTCAGAAGGGTACAATCACTATTAAGAACAATGTTCTCGGCGGCGAAGACTACGCTTGTGCAGGCGCATTCTGGGGTTCAAGCAACGGCTCAGACCTTATCATCAAGGACAACTATATGTACAACTGGAGCGGTGCCGCTATCGGTACATCACGTTCAGGTGCTGCTTATGACATCAAGCTTGCTATCGAAAACAATTCATTTGTTCAGGTAGCTGACGGTGCAAGCACAATGTCACTTTATCTCAAGAATTACAAATCTACTGATGTTATCACTCTTGCTACTTTATTAACAGACAGCAACGCTTATTACGGTACAATCACAGCTGAAAATGCCGTAATCGAAAACATCTGATTTATTCATTCTGTAAATTAAAACAGCAAGTGCTCAGATTACAGGGCACTTGCTGTTTTGTTTGTATGTTAAATGAAATATCTCTGTGAAAGGAGTTAATTATGAAGAATAATTTAAGAAAATATTTAAGCATAGTTCTTGCATTATTTATGCTTGTAAGCATAGTTCCCATGGGAACCTTCGCCGCTGATACAGAAGCCGTTATCGGCGGAACAGTCTATGCTACACTTAAGGAACCTTTTGCAGCGGCAGAAGACGGAGATGTATAAATCATCACTCACTACATCAACCTATGACATCATACTTACTAAGGCAAGAATGGGAAGACAGGTTTACTGTGTAATTACTGACGCTTTTGGCAATCAGATAACTACAGATCCTATAGTACTTAAATAAATATTCACGCAATAAGGGAGAGGACATCGTGTTCTCTCACTTTTTTAATTGGTCTGAAAACAATCAGAACAATTAGAACAATTTAGTAGTCTTATATATCTGAATATCACCAAGCATAGCGGTCAATCTGTCCCGACTCCTCTGCTTTTTCTCTTTTTGTAAAATTTTCTAAAAATAAACTTGATGATATTTCTCTTTTTGTTAAATGTAAAAAAATTGCATTTCTGCACATAATATCCTTAAATAAACACTTGATTTCTTGTTTATATAGTGATAAAATATAGTGTAAATTTATCAGTAGAATCTGATATTACCAAAAGTCTTATTAAATAAGGGGTAATGTATCAATGGAAAGAAAAGTAGGTACCATTTCAAGAGGCATCCGTTGTCCTATCATCCGTGAAGGTGATGACCTTGCGA
>JAZNMU010000053.1:0-1550 GCA_045579865.1 Acutalibacteraceae bacterium | reverse complement strand
ATCTCTCTTTCCGTGCCTTCCTTCAAGCAGACCGACTCCCGTTGGGCAAATATTAAAATAGGTACACAGGGTGACACGATACGGTCAAGCGGATGTACTACTACGACTCTCGCTATGACGGAGAGCTTTCACCTGGGTAAGACTCTTACTCCCGCCGATATGGTGAAAAGACTGTCCTATTCATCCTCGGGTATGCTCTACTGGCCGTCCGATTATGCTACAGAGCTTGTTTCATCCTCGGATTATCTTTCGAAAATATACTCACAGCTGAGCAAGGGTAAGCCTGTTATTTTAGGTATGAAAAAATCGAACGGCTCACAGCACTGGGTAGTTATAACGGGTCATAAGAAGGGCGCATCCTCACTTTCCGCAGGTAACTTTACTATTAATGACCCGGGCTCGAGTACAAGAGCTCTTTTAAGTGAGTTTGTTTCAGTTTATCCCGTAGCATACAAAATAGCTTATAAAAAATAACAGTCCCGGCAGTATTGATATTCTCCTATGATTATTGTATAATTTTCTAAAATAGTATAGACAAAAGGAGACGGGATATGAAAAAGAAAACTAAATCGGTAATGAAAAAGATTCTCATTGTTTTAGCAGTAATCATAATTTCTCTTGTACTCATAATCGTGCCCTGTAAGGTGGCGGCTACGGTAAGTGACAGCTTTTCTCTGTCCTCTCATTTTAAGTCTGCACCTCTTATAGTGGCACACAGGGGCTTTTCCTCTATTCGCCCTGAGAATACCTGCCCGGCTTTTCTTGCCGCCGCTGAGGCAGGATTTGACGGTTATGAGTTCGACCTTCATACCACTAAGGACGGAGAATGGGTTGTAATTCACGATGATACCGTGGATAAAATGACTGACGGCACAGGTAATGTTGAAGATTTTACTCTGGACGAAATCCGTAAGCTTAACATAGATGCAGGTAACGGAACGGAGCATTTCGGAAATTCTGCAGAAAGACTGCGCATTCCTACCCTGGATGAGGCACTGTATTATGCCGAAGAGTATGATATTATCCCTGTTATCGAAATCAAAAAATGCGATATGCAGTATCTGTCTGACCTGAAGGCTTATCTTGACGGAAGGGGACTTTCGGAAAAGGCTGTGATTATTTCTTTTACCAAAGAATACATAGAGGCTTACAGAGCACTTGATAATAATGTGCAGATTTACTGGCTTACCAACGACTTTACGAAGGAAGATGCGGATTGGTGTAAAGAGAATAATTTCGGCATAAATTTCAATCACATACTTCTTTACAGGTATGCGGACGCTGTGCTTTATGCGAAAAAGCAGGGGGTTAAGCTGGCGGCCTGGACTGTGGATAACACGGTTTACAAAGATATTATGGTGCTTTTCGGTGCGGATGTCATCACCACCAATAAAATCAAACCGATAACAGAATGATTTTTTAAAAATAAGGTTGCATTTTTCTTCTGAAAGTAGTATTCTGTTATGTGAATAAAAACACATTGTGAAAAGCAGTGCGGAAATGAAAAAGATAATCGGTGTCACGGGTATGCACTGTGGCAACTGTGCCAA
>JAZNMU010000052.1:0-11932 GCA_045579865.1 Acutalibacteraceae bacterium | reverse complement strand
TTACAAGTTTTTTCTTGGCAGGCATATGTCTGTCTTTTTGGCGTGTCTTGACAATTTAAAAAGCACCTGTATTTGCTTTCAAGGCAAACGTCAGATGCTTTTTCTTTTTCAGTCGTTTCTTAACTTAATGGTATTGCGCTTCTGCGTGGCTTTTTTCTTGCTTTTAAGGCAAGGATATGCTACTATATTCTTATAAAAGGGGAGTGACAGTATGAACAGAGAGGAAATGTACGACCGCTTATTTGAGCAGCTCGAAAAATCCGCCCAGCAGTTCTGTGCTGACAGCGAAGGTATCCTCTGTGAGGTGGCGAAGGAGTACAAGGGCTCAGAAGCCTCGCAGAAATTGAAATATTTCTTTGCGAAAATATACTACAATTCATTTTATGTGAAATTCACTTATACCGCCCACAGCACGATGGGCGTGGTAAACAGCATTTTAGGGTGCAGTGTATGTCTCGACAAAAACGGAAGCTCCCGTGAAATACCCTTACCGCTTATGAGTGATTATCTTGATTACGATATTACATCACCTATGTTCATTCCGAACATTATCAGTGAAAAAGGTATGGAAAAAGCTTTCGAAATCATAGGTAATGTTGTTATTGCTTTACTTCCCGAACTCATCAGAGCGGGCGATGACAAGGAATTCAAAGACAGCATACTCAGTAAATATAACGAAGAAATGAAGTATGTTTTCGACATTGACAGTGTAGAAAATATTAACAGTGAATATGTTATTGACTATCATTTTTACGATTTCTTTGTTCTGCGGTTTACTATGGAAGCCTTTGATTATTATCTGAAGGGTGATTCTGAAAAGGCTTGTAAAAGACTCGGAAAAATCAAAAAGCCCACAGGCTATGAAAAAAGACTGCTCGACACACTCCGTTCAGGTATGTACGAAAAATGTCAGACTTCCTTGCAGGATATATCGGAAATTTGCGATGGTGCTCCTGCAAAAAAAGATGAAATGAAGGAGCTTTTCGTGATGTTTGCTTCCTGGGTTATACTTACACCGCTTACCTCGGCTGTGTATCTTCTGATATTTTTTGCTGTTTTTCTTATGGAGAATAAAGACTCAGTTTATCTTATGGGGACAGAATATAATTGGCCTTTCTGTATATGCGTAGGCTTTTTTACGGCTATTACTGTGAGCTATTTCACACGGTTTAAATTTTATAAACTCTTTAATAAAAAAGGCTACGAAAAATATTTTAAAGTAAGCAATATGCAGAACGGTAAGGGTGCCGACAGATTTATGAAGATTTTTACTTACATAATATTCTGTGTAAGCATTGTAATGAGCGTTCTTTTATGTAAATGGAACATTAATTTTACGGAAAACGGAGTTATCGATAATACTGAATTCTTTTCTCTTCGAGGTGAATATTACACCTATGAGGAAATCGAAAAGGTTTACTATCTGCCTCAGAGAACAAATGATTTAGGAGATGTACTCGAATTTCCGTCCTATGTTATGGTGGTGGATGGCAGGGAGATTGACTTTTATGACTTTGCCGATATTGAAGATTACGAGGATGAGCTTCTTCCTTTCCTGCGGGAAAAAGGTATAAAAATTGAAAAGGAGCTGTAAAAAAACTAAAAGTATTACAAACCCTTTTAAACAAGCAAATCAATGCAAAAAGAACCATTGTAAAAGCCGAAATTTTCAGCTGATACCATGGTTTTTACTTTTTTTACGGCGAGGGACACAGTAAGCTCACATAAGCATTCAACCTCATAAAAGAAACAGTGTTAAGTGAGCTTACCTGTAAATTCGAAGTCTTATCGTCTGTATGCGCAACCAACGGGCGCGCTGTCCTATGAGGTGCTGTTGTTTTGCGCTACTGAAAGAATCAATATGCGAACTGCTTGTCTTGGACGGGACGAAATGTACCTTTTTATAAAAATGTGTCTGACCGTTTGTCTCCGCCGAGTTTACGAAGGCGGTCACCGAGGGGAACGTAGTTTCCCGAGGCTAAAGGGCGTTTTGTTTACTTTGCCGACCGGGGCAAAGTAAAAGCCCGAGCGGCTCGAGCGTGTAGAACATAAAAGAAAGTAGTTCAGTAAATCATAAAGGCGAAGTTGAAAAATATAAACAAAACAAACAGGTCAGGGACACGGCACACGACGTGTCCCTATTGTATCCCAAATCAAATCAGTTTTTTACAGTCACTTTTTCTTGTCTCTTCTCCATTCTTTTCCAGCTTATAAATCCATATAAATCATTTACCAGGAATATTACAAAACATATAATTACTGACAGATATGAAATATCTTCTATTGCCGCCAAAATCCACAGAATGATAAGAACCAAATCATTTGCCGCATAAAGCAGAGCGAAGTAAGGGCTTCTTTTCATCGTAAGATATGCGGCGGAAAAGCTCGTTGCGACGGAAAGGGTGCTCGGTATGAGATTAGCTGTGTGAAAATGTCTGAGTATAAAATAGAATGCTACAGTGACAGTCACTGTCAGCAAGCTTATAAAAGGTATCTCTTTACCCTTTATTCTTCCCACTGTTACCTGTGACTTACTGCCTTGATACGGATTTTTCAGCCAGGTAATCAGAGCGAAGGCAGACATAGGAAGTGTCATCCCGAGATAAGTCGCCATTTCTCCGTAGTAGCTGAAGCTATAGGAGATAATTCCGTAAAGCATGCTGAAAATTATCATTAGAAAGGGAGACAGGGGATTACCCTTGGCGCCGAAAATCAGAGAGGTAACGCCTAAAAGAGATGCGATGAGAGTGAGATAATTCTCTCTGTCAAAAAGTGCGAAGGATATGATTATAACAGAAAGGGAAGAAAACCATAAAAACAGCTCTCCCTTCGTAAAATAAGACAGTAATTTTTTCATAACAGCCTCCAAAAAAATAAGCACCCGAATACACATCTTCAAAGACCTAACGATGTGCAGACGAATGCGAAAACTCACATTACACTACCCGGTGGCAGTATTATTCTTTTGGTTATCATATCATATATATAACTAAAAATCAAGTATAAAGAAATGTTCATTAAACAGAAAAAGATTGAATTTTTTCGCATACTATTGTATAATAGTCAGAAAGGAGATGTTTAATATGAAAGAAAGACTTGTATCCGGATTCACCATTGGCGGCTTACTTCTGATTATTATTGCTATGTGTGTTTACATCGGCGGTATCGATAACAGAAAATCTCAGGAGATACCCACTACTCTGACTACGACACAGGCTGCTACTTTACCTGTCACGGTTCCTGCTACCGTACCTGCGGTGACCACTACTCTTCCTTCCGTGACCGAGGGTACTACAGCACCTGTTGCTTCTACTGCTCCCGTTACAGAGGAAAAAACGATGCCTGAGTCAACAAAAGAAATCATCGATAAATACACTCAGCTCGTTAATGATTTCAAAGAGAAAAAGCCTGCCTATAAAAAGAAGGAGTTTCAGGCTCTGCCTGAGGAATTCCGCAATTTCGGTACAGGCGTAAATGTTATTCTTAATATTGCCTCAAATTATATGGTAAGTGAAGAGGACTGCGAGGAGCTCGTAAGACCTGCCGGATTTGCCGATATAGTATGGGATATGCCTGTCCATAATACAGAAAAGGGCTGTGTTCTCACTGATTACGACGCGGTTTCCAGGGCTAAATGTGAGGATATGGGTGACGGTACATATAAGATTTCCTTCTCTCTTAAGGAGGAGGTAAACCCTCAGCCTACTCCCGCTGAAACTCTCGTACCTGTTTCCGCTCACGGTGCCGTTATGCAGCCTATAGCCACTGAGGAGCTTATGAAGGAGATAGATAATATTACAGGCTCACTTCCGGGAATTGCTCTTAACGACTTTGCGCTCTATCACCGTGACTGTGAATTTATCTGTATTTATAATCCCGAAACAGATCAGGTACTGTCAATAACACATCACATCATCATTGACATAACTGCCGACATCACTCTTTTCACGGCAAATATTAACGGCTCGGCGAGACTTCTCAACGAAATGTTTATTTATGATATAACTTGGTAAAATACATTTTTTAAGGTGGAATCTGTATGAGACTTCTTAACTCTGAAGAAATGAAACTGGTGGAACAGCATACGGCGAAGTTCGGTCTTTCCTATCAGCGTATGATGGAAAACGCCGGTGCAGCCTGTGCCAGAAACATCCGTAATATAATCGAAAATGAAAAAATGCCCTGCAGAAATGTGGTTGTGGTCTGCGGTAAGGGTAATAACGGTGGTGACGGCTTCGTCGTGGCCAGAAAGATGGCTGAAAACGGCTACAGCGTATGTGTTATTCTTGCCTCGGGTTATCCTAACAGCCAGGAAGCGACCTATATGTATAAGCTCGTTATTGACCTTTCCATTCCTACAGTTTGGTATGATGCTGACCGACTCAAGGCCGTGCAGACCATAAAGAATGCAGATGTTATCGTCGATGCGGTTTACGGCTTCAGCTTTTACGGCTCTCTTGATGACAGTATGAGGGGGCTTATGAATGAAATGAACAGCGCCAAGGGTATTAAATTCGCCATTGATGTACCGAGTGGTGTTTACTGTAACAGCGGCTTCAATGACCCGGGCTGCTTCGTGGCAGATTATACCGTGGCCATTTCTGCTCTCAAGCCCGCACATATTGTTCATCCCGCCTGTGATAACTGCGGTGACATAATAATTGCAAATATAGGTATTCCGGAGGAAAGCTATTCTTTTGTCAAAGATTCACTTTACACATATAATAAAACAGAGGTCAGAAACCTCTTTCCGAAGCGTGCCGTAACTGCCAATAAGGGCTGTTTCGGTCATGTGCTGTGTATTTGCGGCAGCCGTAATATGGTCGGTGCCTGTGTGCTTTCTGCTTCCGCGGCACTGAGAAGTGGTGCGGGGCTTGTTACCACTGCCTTTCCTCAGAGCATTTATCTGCCTATCGCTGATAAGCTCACTCAGTCGCTTCTTATGCCTATGCCCGAAAATGAAGAAGGAACCTTTTCAAGGAAGGCTCTCGATGTGCTTTTACCCATTCTGGATAAATACGATGCTATAGTTATCGGCTGCGGAATAGGTGTGAATGAGGATACTGCAGAGTTAGTGAAAGGAATCCTTCAGAATTCCAAGGTTCCAGTTATTGCTGATGCGGATGCAATAAATATCATAGCAAAGGATCTGAGTCTGCTGAAAACAGCCTCGAGCCGGGTGGTGCTTACTCCTCATCCGAAGGAGATGTCAAGACTCGTAGGTACCCCCGTGGAAATTATCCAGTCTGACCGTGTAACCTGTGCTAAAGCCTTTGCCACGGCAAATGATGCCTATGTGGTTCTCAAAGGCTCAAATACTGTCGTAGCCTCTCCTGACAGTCCTAAGGTTTATATCAATGCTTCCGGTAATTCAGGCCTTTCGAAGGGAGGAAGCGGCGATGTGCTGGCAGGTCTCATCGGTGGCTTTGCCGTACAGGATTTTGAGCTGACAGATGCAGTTTGCAGTGCCGTTTACATTCACGGCTATACGGGCGACACGGTGGCAGACAAATATTCAAAGTCAGGTATGCTTCCCGAGGATGTGGTGAATGAACTTAAGTATACTCTCAGAGATTTTGAAAAATAAAATGAAGTGAATAATAAAAGCATTTTAACGCACATCTTTTTTTAGGTGTGCGCATTTTTTTCAAAAATTATTCTGAACCGTTTAAACTCATATCATCTTGGTAAAACTATCAGTGAAGAAAAGATTATTAACGATAAGAGGGATGACTATGAACATTAAACGCGGCGAAATATATTATGCCGATTTAAGTCCTGTTGTCGGTTCGGAACAGGGCGGTATAAGACCTGTACTAATAGTGCAGAACGATGTTGGTAATAAATTCAGTCCTACGGTTATCGCGGCGGCTATAACCAGTCAGCGCTTTAAAACAGATTTGCCGACCCATATTCAGGTGAACGCCGATAACTGCGGACTTGCCAAAGATTCCATAGTTCTGCTGGAGCAGGTAAGAACACTGGATAAAAAGCGTCTTCGCGAAAAAATGGGCAATCTTAATAAGAACGATATGTATAAAATCGACAAAGCCTTATCTGTAAGCTTCGGACTTACTACATAAGAAAAGGCTGCAAAAAAAATAACGGAGCGGCATCTGATGTCACTCCGTTATTTTTTATGTCAGAAGTTTATTTTTTACTTTTCTTTCCGCTGTTCATAAGGACAGCACCGAATATCATAATTACGATATAGGTGATGAGATAGAAGAGAACGGGAAGAGAGAAGGTGCCGTTTGCCTGTGCAGCCTGATAGGGATAAACGCCATGAGCGAAAATAGCGGCAATTACCATAAATACTGAACCGCAGATAGCGAGTATGGGAGCGATTCTGCCCTTAACCACACCGAATTCCTTGCCTTTAGCCAGCATCTTGAAGAAGATGGGAAGATACATAGCGTAGGTGGTAATGATGGGAAGCTCTGATGAGTCAAATGAGAAGGGGCCGAACCAGGGAGTATCAAGCTGTGAGCCGTAGAAGAAAAGAAGCCAGATACCGCTGATGAAAAGACCTGCCATTGAAGAGTTGACGGGCATATTTGTAGCGGAATCTACCTGCTTGAAGATGTGGGGAGCAGGGCCGAGGTCACGGGATGCGATAGCATGGAAGGCTCTGGCACATCCGAGTGTAAGACCGTTGAGAGTACCCAGACAGGAAATAACAACGAAAAGGAAGAGTGCGGTTCCTGCGAAATTACCGAATACTGATGAGAAGGCGATTCTGGCACCGGCCTCGCCGCCGGCCATAATAACCTCATTTTTGATGCCGCCTGCAAGACCGATATAGTAAGTAATGTAAACACCTACGATGATGAGAGTACCTGCTACGAGAGCCTTGGGAAGGTTTTTCTTTGCATCTCTGAGCTCAGCATTGATTGATGTAGCGCAGATCCAGCCTTCGTAAGCGAATGCGGTAGCAACCACAGCCTTGAAAAGACCGCTTGATGCGGAAATATCTTCGTTAACGATGGTGGTGAAGTTTTCTACGAGAAGACCGTTTGAGAGTCCCTTGATGGTGCCTATGATAGCCATAAGGAAAAGGGGAACGAGCTTGATAAAGGTGGCTGATACCTGGAACTTACCTGCGATTTTAGGTGCAATGGCATTCATAAAGAATACGCAGACAAGAAGAGCTCCTGCGATGGTCATACACTGAGGACCTACGATGCTGAGCTGTGCCTCTGCAGGTAAAAATGCGTTAATGAAAACACAGAGATATCTGGCACTTACCCATGCGAGAACCGATGTAAGTGTGGGGTAGTAGAGCAGAGCAAGGAACCAGCCCATAAAGTAAGCATATTTTTTACCTACCATAGCCTCTGCGTAGTCAACTACACCGCTGACCTTTTCGTGTTTGGTTGCGAGGATGGAGAAAGCATAAGCACAGGCAACCATAATAAGACCGCCTATAACCCATGCCAGGATACCAACGGGAAGATTACCGCCGGTTTCTGTGAGAATTTTTTCTGCTTTGAAGAATACGCCGCTGCCGATAACAGTACCGACTACGGTGCATATTGCTGTAAGCAGACCGTATTTTTTGTTGAGTTGAGTGGACATACTGTACCTCCTGTATTTTTGATAAAGAAATTTTAGCACATTAAAGTGAAGTTTTCAATTGTCATTTTGCATATTGTTATGGTTTGTTTTTTGACAAATATACTAAAAAAATGTGAACATAGGGCTTTTTTATTTGACAATAGTTAAAATTGATGTTAAACTGTAAATGTAAAAATATACCTCACAGAAGGAGTGTAACTAAATGAAAAAATTTATATGTGTTCTGATGGCTGTTATGATGATGCTTTCATCAGTGGCAGTCCTGGGCGTTTCTGCTGCTGACGGTTACGCCGCCAAAAATCCTATAACCGACAGATTTGACAGCATAAGTGAGTTTGAAAGCGAAAATGCCGACAAGGAAATTTACGGTTATACTTACGACTTTCTCTATAACGACCTCGGTAAAACTGTCGGTGATTTCTCAGATCTTGACATCTCTTTCACCAAAGACGGTTTTCCGTACCGTTCTTCGGGTGAAAGCCTTGAGTCCGCTTATATGAATCTGAGCTATTATACAAAGATGATAATGATCAATTTCTTCGGCGGTGAAAAGCTTTATACTGAAGAATATGCCGTATATCTTACCAATTTCTTCGGTAATCTTGTTTATCCCAATTTCGAAGAAGTTACTGATGTCTTTGATGAAAATGTTATTCCAAATAAAGACGATTTTTATAAGGCAGTTGTTGAAAAATCAAAAATCTGGGAAGTAGTTGAAGCTAACTGGATTGACAAAAACGTTGACTACACAGGCTTTGTAAACGCCATGGGAGGCAACAGTGATTCTCTTACCGTTTCCGATTCACGTAAGCCCAAGGCTGTTTCAAAGATGTTTATAGAGGGTATCGTAAGTTCTATAGTTGCTTTCGGTCCCGTTGAATATATGTTTAAAATTCTCAGTGCATTAAGTGCGAACTATTCAGCATATTATGAAGCAGCTTCCTCACTTTTCAGAATGAAAATCAATGCAGGTAAGCCTGTAAGAGATGCATCGGGTAATGTTACTGCCCGTGTACAGTACGGTGTTGATGAGCTTAAGGCGGTGGAAGGCTTCCTTACCTATGCTTTTGACGGCGTTTTCAACTACGATTTCTTCAGATTCCCCGCCGCCAGAATAGCAAACGCAACGGATGATGCTGAAAAAATTCTTTGCCTTATGGCTTATTTCGCTATTAACTACAGATACAGAAACAATGCTTCTGTGATTGACGGTCTTGCCTCAAAAATTATCACCTTTATGGAAAAGAACGGCAGACGCTCACAGGCAGGCTACAATGATAGCGAGTTCGATGCTCTGAAGACTAATATCAGAGGTCTTATAGATGCTGTTTTCAAAGGTGACATAACTGTTGAAACAGCAGTTTTCGTCGGTGACCTTTCAAAAGAGAACATAGACACTCTTCCTGACGATATATTCACACAGTTTAAAAACTGGCTCAGCAGTCTTTTAAGAAAAATCGCTGACTATTTCGATTACATATTCAAGCTTATTTCAGGTGAAAAGAAATACGGTGACGATGTCCTCGAATGGTAAATTCTCCTATCTTCCCAAGGCTAAGGCTTCGGGAAGATATTTTTTGTCTTTAAAGGTTGTCATATCGTTATAATTATGTTAAAATAATAAAGTTATATATTCAGCTTACGGAGGTGAAAAAATGAAAATTGCTATTATAGGCGGCGGTGCCTCAGGTCTTGCCTGCGCCATCGAATGCGGACGGAAGATCGAAAGAGAAAATAAAAAAGTCAGTATAACTGTTTACGAGTCCGCCGACAGAGTAGGCAAAAAAATCCTCGTCACAGGTAACGGCAGATGTAATATGATGAACGAAAATGAGATGCCTTATTTCGGTGACGGTGAATTCACACGCTTAGCTCTGGAAAAATACAATGTGGAAAGCAATCTTTCATTTTTTGCTTCGATGGGTCTTTATACACGCAGTGACTCTGAGGGTAGGGTTTATCCTCTCGGAAATCAGGCGTCGGGTGTACTCGATGCTCTGCGTTTCGAATGTGAAAGACTCGGTGTGAAAATTATATGCTCGAAAGCTGTAACAGCCGTGAAAAAAAGCGGTAACGGCTTCGATGTCTGCGGTGAAAGATACGATAAGGTAGTTCTTTCCTGCGGAGGCAAGGCAGGAGTAAAGGGCTATCAGTCCTATGATTTGCTTAAAAACCTCGGTCACAGCATAATAACCCCTTCTCCCGCACTGACTAAAATTAATGTAAAAGACACTAAATATGTCAAGCAGTTAAAGGGTATAAGGCATAAGGGTGACCTTACTCTTTACATTGACGGAAAAAAAAGAGGCGCTGAGTCAGGTGAGGTACAGTTTACGGATTACGGACTGTCAGGTATATGCGTGATGCAGTTATCCTCTTACATTACCCGGGAAAAGTCAAGGGATATAAAGATTACCTTTGATACGGTGTCCGATTTTTCCTACGGAGAGCTTGAAGATGCTCTGAGAAGAATATGCGAAAAGGGAAGTCTCGTCTGTGAAAATCTGCTGACAGGCTTTATGCCGAAAAAGCTCGGCACGGTTATTCTCAAAATCTGCGATGTTTCTCTCTGTGACAGGGTTTCCTCTCTTTCTGACAGGCAGATTAAAAGTATCGTCTCCACGGCTAAAAAGTTTACCTTCGAGGCAGAGAGTCTGCGCTCCTTCGAGGATGCACAGGTTACGGCGGGAGGTGCCGATACACGGCAGTTCAACAGTAAAACTATGGAATCGAAAAAGGTGAGAGGTCTTTACTGTATCGGTGAAATGCTCGATGTAGACGGCTTCTGCGGCGGATATAATCTTATGTGGGCGTGGAGCAGCGGAAGGCTCTGCGGAGACAGTTTAATATAAAAAGTTGGTGAAACTATGATTCGTATAAATGAAGTTAAGCAAAGTCTTGACAGCAATAAGGAAGACCTGTTTAAAGCCTGTAAAAAAATACTGAAATTACAGGACGAGCAGATTAAATCAATGTCCATTTACCGTAAAAGCGTAGACAGCAGAAAGAAGGACAATGTCTTTTTCTGCTACAGCGTGGATGTGGAGGTTGTCGGTGACGAAGAAAAAATCATAAAGAAAATTAATTCAAACAAGCTCTCTCTCGTCGAGCCTTACGAATATGTTCTGCCCGAGGTAAAGAGAAAATCTGCCTTAAGACCCGTCGTAGTCGGCTTCGGACCTGCAGGTATTTTTGCCGCACTTACTCTGGCAAGAGCGGGACTTAAGCCTCTCGTTTTAGAGCGAGGCAGAGATGTGGACAGCAGAACGAGGGATGTAAACACCTTCTTTACACAGAAAATCCTTGACGAAACCTCGAATGTGCAGTTCGGTGAGGGCGGTGCAGGCACGTTCTCTGACGGTAAGCTCACCACGGGTATAAAAAATCCTCTCTGCCGTAAGGTTTTCATCGAATTTTACGACCACGGCGCACCTGAGGAAATCCTTTATTCGGGCAAGCCTCACATCGGTACAGATAAGCTGGCAGGTGTGGTTAAGAATATGCGTGAAGAAATCATCGCTCTCGGCGGTGAGGTGAAGTTTGAAAGCAAGCTCACTGACCTCATAATCTATAACGGATGCATTCAGGGCATCACCTACGAGGAAAAGGGTAAAAGCACCGACTTTGAGACCGATGCAGTTATCCTCGCTATCGGTCATTCGGCAAGAGATACCGTAAGAATGCTCTACACTAAAGGAATACAGATGATGCAGAAGCCTTTCTCTGTCGGTGCAAGAATAGAGCACCCGAGAGAGCTTATCGATAAGTCACAGTACGGCGACTTCGCAGGCCACAAGGCACTCGGTGCCGCTGACTATAAGCTCGCTTGTCACGGTAAGCACGAAAGGGGAGCATACACCTTCTGTATGTGTCCCGGCGGTACCGTTGTTGCGGCAACAAGCGAAAAGGGCGGAGTGGTAGTCAACGGTATGAGTGAGTGGGCGAGAGACGGACGAAACTCCAACTCGGCAATTCTCGTAAACATCTATCCCGAGGATTTCCCATCAGAGGATGTCCTTTCGGGTTTCGACCTTCAGAGACAGATGGAGCAGAAGGCGTTCATTCTCGGTGGGGGAGATTACAGCGCACCCTGTCAGTTAGTGGGCGATTTCCTCGAGGACAGAAAATCCACCAAGCTCTCCTTCGTAAATCCCACCTGTCCCACAGGTGTAACCCCCTCGGATATAAGACAGGTACTGCCGAAAAAGGTAACTGACACTATGGCAGAGGCGATAGTGCTGATGGATAAAAAATTACAGGGCTTCGCACTTAAGGATGCAGTTCTCACAGCACCTGAAACGAGAAGCTCATCACCCGTCCGTATTCTCCGTGACGATATTTATCAGACCAATAT